>NZ_JAUBTS010000001.1:67911-84460 GCF_036705105.1 Microcoleus sp. B9-D4 | reverse complement strand
GCCGACTTCAGCTATGAGCCAGGGAATTTATTCCCTGGTGGATGATGGCGAAGTGCAAAATTTAGAAACACAGTCAGTATTGCTTACCCGCCAGGGAATAAATTCCCTGTCTAATAGCGAAAGTCGTCTAAAGACGACTGAAGGAGGACAAGTTTCCAGTCGGCTTCAGCCGACTTCAGCTATGAGCCAGGGAATTTATTCCCTGGTGGATGATGGCGAAGTGCAAAATTTAGAAACACAGTCAGATGATAAAATTCACCATCCAAGGGTTGTTTTTCTAGACACAGACTGGGAGATGATTTCCCAAGAAATCGCCGACAATCCCACCGGCGCAGTCACAGCAAAAAATCTGGTTTACGCGATTTACACCTCCGGTTCCACGGGAAAGCCGAAAGGAGTTGAAATTGAGCACGGGAGCTTGTTAAATCTCGTTTTTTGGCATCAAAGAGAGTTTGGGGTGTCAGCGGGCGATCGAGCAACGCAAATTGCTGCGATCGGCTTTGATGCTTGCGGGTGGGAAATTTGGCCTTATCTCGCCGCGGGGGCTAGCATCTACTTTCCAGAAGATGACATCAGGCGAGATCCTGAAAAACTGCAAAACTGGTTAGTATCAAACGCAATTACAATTAGCTTTTTGCCAACACCTTTAGCCGAGAAAGTTTTGCTATTAGATTGGCCTCAAACAACAGCGTTGCGAATCTTGCTCGCAGGCGGCGAAAAACTGCAACAACATCCTTTAAAATCCCCTCCATTTAAGCTAGTAAATAATTACGGCCCAACCGAGAACACCGTCGTCACAACTTCCGGTTATATTCCTGTAACAGAGCAAACAGACATCGCCCCGACAATTGGCCGCCCCATTGCTAACACTCAAGTCTACATATTAGACAAATATTTGCAGCCCGTACCAATGGGGGTTGTTGGCGAATTGTACATCGGCGGAAACGGACTCGCTCGCGGCTACCTCAACCGCCCAGATTTAACCGCACAAAGCTTTATTGTCAATCCTTTTAAACCAAATTCAGGCACCATTCTCAATGACTTGTTTAGGAACAGGCAAGATGCCTGTTCCACAGAAAAATTCATCTCTTGTGGAACAGGCATCTTGCCTGTTCTCGATAATGGTGCAACATCTCACTTTAAACCAAATTCAGGAGAGCGAATTTACAAAACTGGCGACTTAGTGCGCTACAGAGCCGATCGCAACCTTGAATTTTTAGGACGCATTGACGAACAAGTAAAAATTCGCGGTTTCCGCATCGAATTAGGAGAAATCGAGACAGTATTAACTCAACATCCTGCCGTGCAGCAAACTGTAGCAATAGCTTCGGAAGATGGACATGGAGATAAACGTTTAGTAGCTTATATTGCCCTGAATGCAGAATATAGCGTTGCCCACGAAAAAAACCAAATAATGCAATTGCAGGACGAACAGGTTTTGCAGTGGCAAATGCTCTACAATGAAACTTACAATCAACCTGCTGTTGACTCAGATCCAACATTTAATATAGTCGGCTGGAATAGCAGTTATACTAATCAGCCAATCCCAGCAGAACAGGTGCGCGACTGGGCTAACAATCAAGCAGCCCAAATTTTAGCTTTGCAGCCTA
The DNA here is from genome assembly GCF_036705105.1 of Microcoleus sp. B9-D4. Classification (NCBI taxonomy): domain Bacteria; kingdom Bacillati; phylum Cyanobacteriota; class Cyanophyceae; order Oscillatoriales; family Microcoleaceae; genus Microcoleus; species Microcoleus sp. B9-D4. The sequence continues at coordinate 82,850 of NZ_JAUBTS010000001.1, read as the reverse complement.
GCCGAGTGTTAGAAATTGGCTGCGGCACAGGTTTGTTGCTGTTCCAAATTGCGCCTCGCTGCACTCAATATTGCGGAACAGACTTTTCACCTATTTCGCTCAACTATATTCAGCAGCACTTGGCAAATCAACAGTTAGCTAATGTAACGCTGCTTCAGAAAATGGCGACAGACTTTGCAGGAGTAGAGACAGCAGCTTTTGACGCGGTGATTCTCAACTCAGTCGTGCAATATTTCCCGAATATCGACTATCTCGTGCAGGTGCTAGAAGGTGCGGTGAAAGCAACTGCTCCCGGCGGCTTTATATTCATCGGAGATGTCCGCAGCTTGCCGTTGCTGGCAGCTTTCCACGCTTCCGTACAACTGTATCAAGCCGAACCTTCTCTCTCTGGCGAACAGTTGCAGCAGCGAGTACAAATGCAAATTTTTCAAGAAACAGAGTTAGTTATTGAACCAGAGTTTTTTAGCGCATTAAAGCACCGCTTTCCGCAGATTGGCGGCGTAGAGATTCAATTAATTCGCGGTAGTTATCACAATGAGTTAACTGATTTTCGGTACAATGCTATTCTGCATATTGCGTCTGAAACAGATCCCCCCAACCCCCCTTATGAAGGGGGGCTAAGAAGTGTCTCTAACTTTTATGACAAAACAGAGCTTCAGAACCCCCCATTTCAAGGGGGGCAGGGGGGATCAAAACGGCTGGATTGGTCGGCTGAAAATCAGAATCTGACTGTTACCAAGGTGCAAGAAATATTATTGCAAACTCAACTCGATCTTTTAAGAATTGCTAATGTGCCTAATGCGCGGGTAGCGGCAGCAGTTAAGGCGGCAGAATTGCTGTCGGTTGTCGATAAATTTCCAACAGCAGGTCAGTTGCAGAAAGCCGTGGAAAAAGTGGAGGATTTAGGAGTCGATCCCGAAGCGTGGTATGCTTTGGAAGTTCCGTATAATGTTAATATTAGTTGGTCTAATTCCGACAGTCAAGGGCGCTACGATGTTGTGTTTGCACGGGGCGAAACTAGAGATTTTGTGCGAGAAACCCGAAGCGATAACTTGCGTCCTTGGCGCTCTTATGCTAACAATCCCTTACAAGCTAAAGCAGCGCGTAAATTAGTGCCACAGTTGCAGGCTTATCTAGCAGAAAAACTGCCTGAATATATGATTCCGTCGGCTTTTGTGGTGCTGGAGTCGCTACCTGTGACGGCTAACGGAAAGGTCGATCGCCTCGCTTTGCCTGCACCGGAGCCAATTAAGTTAGAATGGGCTGGCAGTTATGTTGCGCCTCATACTTCTATTGAGGAAGTTTTAGTGAAAATTTGGGTTGAGGTTTTGGGGATAAAGCGAGTGGGTATCCGGGACAATTTCTTTGAATTAGGAGGTCATTCGCTGCTGGCGACTCAGCTTGTTTCGAGAGTGCGAGATGCTTTCGCGGTAGAGTTGCCTTTGCGCCGCGTTTTTGAAGCACCGACAATTGCAGAATTATCTAAGATTGTTGAGAGTTTGAAAGAGAGCGATGCTAATATTAAAACTCCTGCTTTAGTGGCGATTTCTCGGGACAGTCGGCGGATGAAGCTATCATCTTTTAATCAAGAAAGTAAATAAAAATTAGGGCGGTTGAACGGGTGCAATTTCGATAAATATGCAGCAAGAAACAGAAGTTTTCGTCTTCCCCGCCTCATTTGCCCAGCAGCGGCTTTGGTTCCTCAATCAATTAGCACCGGGCAATCCTTTCTACAATGTCTCAACAGCGCTCCGCTTAACAGGTTCCCTCAACTTAAGATCCTTAGAGCAAACCTTCAACGAAATTGTGCAGCGGCACGAAACTTTGCGAACCACTTTTACGCTTTTGGAAGGGGAACTCGTACAAATTATTGCTCCCCTTTTAACCGTATCGCTCCCCACAATCGACTTACAAAATCTCTCGCCAAATCAGCAGCAAACCGCAGCGCTGCAACTCGCAACCGATGCAGCGCAATGCCCTTTCGATTTAGCCGCCGGGCCGTTATTTAAAGTAACGCTGTTACAACTCAGTGAAACAGAACATATATTGTTGCTGAATTTACATCATATTGTGGCTGATGGTTGGTCAATTGGAGTGCTAATTCGAGAGCTGGGAACGCTATACACAGCATTTGTAAAAAATGAGCGATCGCACTTACCAGCACTGCCCGTGCAGTACGCCGACTTTGCAGAATGGCAGCACCAATGGTTGCAGGGCGAAGTATTAGAAACGCAGTTAGCTTATTGGCGGCAGCAGTTAAACGGAATTACGGCACTCAATCTACCAACAGACAGGCAAAGACCTGCCGTTCCATCCTACCGCGGCGCTAAACAATTTATAACACTATCACCTGCTTTGAGCGAGGCGCTAAAGTCATTGAGCCAGCAAGAAAGCGCGACTTTATTTATTACTCTACTAGCCGCTTTTCAAACTTTGCTGTACCGCTATACAGGACAAGTAGATATTGCAGTAGGAACGCCGATCGCCAATCGCAACTTGAGCGAAATTGAAGCATTAATCGGTTTTTTTGTCAACAGTTTGGTGCTGCGTGCAGATTTATCAGGAAACCCCACTTTTCGGGAACTATTGCATCGGGTAAAAAACGTCGCAATGGCAGCCTACGCCCACCAAGATTTGCCCTTCGAGAAGTTGGTTGAGGAATTGCACCCCGATCGCGAGTTGAGCCGCAACCCCCTATTTCAACTTAGTTTCAGCCTGCAAAACACTCCTGTAGCAGCGCTAGAATTGCCGGGAATCGTTGGAGAGGCGATCGACTTTGACGCGGGAACCGCCAAGCTCGATTTAGAGTGCCACTTGTGGGAAAATGCAGGAAGTATTCAAGGGCAATTTGTTTACAGCACAGATTTATTTGATAGCGCCACAATTGCGCGCATGGCGGGACATTTCCAAACGCTGCTCGAAGCCATTGTTGCCAATCCCCAACAGCACCTCAGCGACTTGGCTTTGCTGACAGCGCCAGAATACCAGCAATTATTAATCGATTGGAATGACACTCAGAGAGATTATCCGCAAAACCAGTGTTTCCATCAGCTATTTGAAGAGCAAGTCGCGCGATCCTCTTCGAGGGCTCCGCTAACGCCCCATGCTGTCGCCGCCGTCTTTGAAAACCAGCAGTTAACCTACCGCCAACTCAACAGCCGAGCCAACCAACTTGCACATTACTTGCAGCAATTGGGAGCAGCACCCGAAGTTTTAGTGGGCCTTTGTGTAGAACGTTCCTTAGATGCGATCGTCGGATTCCTAGGCATTATCAAAGCAGGCGCAGCGTATCTGCCTTTAGATCCAACTTATCCTCAAGAGCGCCTTAACTTCATGTTAAAAGATGCTCAGGTGTCGATTTTGGTAACTCAGCAGCACTTAGCAAAAAACTTGACGCAGCCGGAAAATTTCGGACTTTTTTCAGTAGTGTGTTTGGACTCCGACAGAGAAATTATCGCCCGACAAAGCCCAGAAAACCAAACTACAAATATCCTACCAAAAAACCTAGCCTACGTCATTTACACATCTGGTTCAACCGGAAAACCCAAAGGCGTTTTAATCGAACATCGGGGACTCTACAACTTAGCCCTAGCTCAAATAGAAGCTTTTAACTTAAACTCAAATCACCGCATTTTGCAATTCGCATCCCTGAGTTTTGATGCCTCAATCTTTGAGATTGTTATGGCCTTGGGAACCGGAGCAACACTTTACTGTGCCAAGAAAGAATCCTTGTTGCCCGGACAAACATTAATCCAATTTTTGCAGGACAATGCTATTACCCACGCTACCCTCCCGCCTTCGCTGCTAGCTGTCCTTCCAAACGCCGAACTTCCCGCACTGCAAACAATCATCTGTGCTGGCGAATCCTGTTCCCCAGATATCGTTAAACGCTGGGCTTCCAGGCGCAGATTTTTTAACGCTTACGGCCCTACAGAAGCGACAGTCTGGTCAAGTTTTGCCGAAATTGGCGATTCCCTGCGGGATAGCTTCGCTTCACGCAAAAAACCGCCCATCGGTCGCCCAATAGCCAACACTCAACTCTATATTTTAGATAAAAATTTACAGCCTGTACCCGTTGGAATTCCCGGTGAATTATACATCGGCGGCAGCGGATTGGCGCGAGGCTACCTGAAGCGCCCTGAATTAACCGCCCAGCGATTTATTGCTAATCCGTTCAGCCATAAAGCAGGAGAACAAATTTATAAAACTGGTGACTTAGCTCGCTATTTTCCAGACGGCAATATTGAGTTTTTAGGCCGCACTGACGAACAGGTAAAAATTCGCGGTTATCGAATAGAATTGGGAGAAATTGAAGCGCTGCTGGTTCAGCATCCAGCAGTCAAAGAAACAGCGGCGGTTGCTGTGGATGATTTGTCTGGCAACAAACGCCTAGTTGCTTATGTCGTCCCCAAGCACAATCAGACAATTAATCCTGTGGAAATACGCAATTTCCTCAAACAACAACTGCCCAATTACATGATTCCCAGTGCTTTTGTGGCGATCGATTTTCTGCCCCTAACTCCTAATGGCAAAATCGACCGCCTGCGCCTACCTGCACCGGGAAATATAACTAGCAATTCAATAGATAAAAGCTGCATTGCGCCTCGCACACCAACCGAGTCAACCCTCGCCCAAATTTGGGCCACAATCCTCAACGCAGAGTGCGTTGGCATTGGCGATAACTTCTTCGATTTGGGTGGAGATTCCCTGTTGGCAATCCGCCTCATCAATGAGATTAACCAGCAATTTGAGCGCGAGTTACCGCTGTCTGCTCTTTTTTTAAATCCGACAATTGAAGGTTTAGCCGATTCCCTATCTTCAGAAACAAATTCTCTGGAATGGTCGCCTTTAGTTGCAATTAAACCTCGCGGTAAAAATCCCCCGTTCTTCTGCGTCCATCCCATCTTTGGCGTCGTGTTTCCTTATGTCGAGTTAGCGTTTGTGCTAGGAGAAAATCAACCGTTTTACGGGCTGCAACCAAAGGGTATTGACGGCGAAAGTTCTCCGTTAACTAGCATTGAAGACATGGCGGCTGACTATATCGCAGCTTTGCGTACCGTTCAACCAAAAGGGCCTTATTTTTTAGGAGGCTGGTCTTTTGGAGGTTTGGTTGCTTTTGAGATGGCTCAACAGTTGCTCGCAGCGGGGGACGAAGTGGCTTTGCTTGCTGTGCTTGATACTTTAGCGCCGATTTCTGCTAACAAACCTTCTTTTTGGGACGGTTGCAAGTTTATTCTGACTACTGTTTCGCGCTCTATCTGGCCTTTTGTAGTAGATTATTTTCGCTTGGTGGCTGCTGCAGAAAATGTTCAAAGTGGCGGTATTGCTGCCAAATTTCCGAAATTAAATAAGATGCTTAATCTAGTAGCTAATTTTTGGCATCGCTGGAATTGGAAACAGGCGGTTATGGTTAGCATCCTATCTCAGGAGTCAAAAGAACGGAGCTGGCGCGAGCTGGCAATTCCTTCAATGTTTACTGTATTTCAGGCTAATAGTCAAGCAACTCTCAGCTATGTACCAAAAATTTATCCGCAGCGAATTACTCTGTTTAGATCGAGGGAACAGCTAAGCAAAACTAATCAAGATCCGACTCTTGGCTGGAGCGAATTAACGACGGAAAAAGTAGAGGTGATTAGAGTTCCTGGGAATCACCTGACTATGTTGAGAAAGCCAGGGGTCGAGGTGCTGGCTCAAAAGCTGGAGCATTGCTTTGAGGAGGAATTAAGTGATTGAGGAACCCGCGTGCTTGTGTGTCGAAACCGGGTTTGATGTGGGAAATTACTATTAGACATCTCCAATAATTCTTGTGGAACAGGCATCCTGCCTGTTCAAAGCTTGCTTTTCTGGAGATGTCTATTAGTGATGAAGAAGTGACTACTCTGATGTTCGGTAAAATCACCGTTATCACGTTTGTAGTTAGGATGTCAAAAAATTGCGATCGCCCGAAGAACACTTTTTGCAACTAGAAATCATCATGCAGCGCCACGCCGCAGCACTCGAAGCTGAAGTCAGAGCTTTGCAAGCCTCTGACGAAACCGCCCAGTGGCCTCCTGACTGGAAGCGTTGCTATAATTGGCGTTTCGCTAAAATTTTCGCTTCAGTGAAGATTTTTCGTAACTGGGGTGCAGATGCTGCGGCTTGGAAACTGCTGCCGCTGCGAGAATATCCCAACCGCGGCAATCAGAAGGATTAGTTAACTGTTGACTGTTGACTAGACCTCTTGCAAAAATCCTTTTCATCAATTGATGGGACGGGCAAGATGCCCATCCCACAAAAGTTTTTTTTTCTTGTGGGATGGGCATCTTGCCCGTCCTAATTATTTTTGCAAGAGGTCTACTGTTGACTGTTCTGAAATGCCTCAATCTAAAATCTAAAATCTAAAATCTAAAATCGATTGCGCGATGCTGAAGATGATAGCAGCCAAACCTGCGGCGATCGGAATTGTCACCAGCCAAGCCGAACCAATTGACAGCAAAGTTTGCAAGCGTACAGTTTTCCAAGCTTTGATCAGCCCGACTCCGACGACTGCACCGACTAAAGCGTGGGATGTGGAAACTGGCAAACCGAAGCGGGATGCTAACAAGACTGTGGTGGCTGTGGCTAATTCCGCGCAAAATCCGCCGCTTGGTTGGAGTTCGATGATCTTTTCGCCGACTGTGGCAATTACATTTTTGCCCCAGATGGTTAAACCGATGACTATTCCTGCGCCTCCGACGACTAAAATCCACAGGGGAACGCTGAAATCTTCTGAGGGAAAGGAACCTGTGCGCCGGATGTAGGCGATCGCAGCTAGGGGAGCAACGGCATTTCCTACGTCGTTGGAACCGTGGGAAAATGCTACAAAACAGGCGCTTAAGACTTGAAATCTCGCCATTTGTTGCTCGATGGGAGAGTGGCGGGGAGGGGGAGAGGGGGAGAGGGGGAGAGTGGGAGATTGGGAAAATATTCCCTCTTTCTTATTCCTTGCATCCGTTACATCCGTTACATCCCGTACATTGCTCGTTGCCGAACCTTTTTCCTTCTCAACTGATTCTAATTTGTTCCAGCTATTGAGTGTCAAGGCGATCGCCCCCATACTCCCGATGCCAATGACAATATCGTGAATTGGAAGATTCCAGCCAAATCTATCCTGCGCGGCGGCGATCGCCCCTGTCTGCACCAAAGCAACATCCACAATAGACGGCAGTACAATTACGCCAAATACGCTCAGCATTGCTGCACTCAGCCAAGGTATCCACTCCCGCATTTGAGATAGAGGATCTGGTCGATCGAGAATCGAATACTTCACCACACTGTAAAATAGTGCGGCTAAAGCACCGCTGGCAACAGGTGTCGCCAGCCAAGTTAGGGAGATGGTGCCGATGGTTCGCCAATCAACCGCATTAATTCCGGCTGCAACACAGCTAAAACCCGCGATCGCGCCCACCACTGCATGGGATGAAGAAACAGGCAAACCTCGACTGGTAGCGATTTGCAGCCACAAGCCGCAAGCAATCAGCACTGACACCATCCCGATTAAAAATACTTGCGGTTGAGCCGCGAACACTTGTGCATTCACAACTCCTGTTGCGAGAGTTTCGGAAACTCCTTGGCCGAACAGCACTGCGCCGGAAAACTCCAGTATGCCTGCAACAATTATTGCCTGCTGCAGCGTTAGCGCCTTCGAGCCTACGGATGTCCCCATCGAGTTAGCGACATCGTTGGCACCCAAGTTGGCGGCGACGTACAAGGCCAGTGCGGCCATTGCCCCTAGTTGCAGAAATACGACCCCAGAGGTATCTAACATAGAAATTTTTTGACATAAAACGGGCATTTCGATATATGATAAGGGATTGTGAGTTTTGGTAAATCCGATGAAAGGCGCAGAAATAATCCGTTCTATCGAAACGGCAGAAATAGATAGAGTCAAGCAAGAACTCAATAAACAAGTTCCCGAAATTTACGTCGGCGACACAGTGCGAGTCGGCGTAAGAATTAAAGAGGGTAACAAAGAACGGGTTCAGCCCTACGAAGGGACTGTGATTGCCATGCGTAATGGCGGGATTAATGAAACAATCACCGTCCGCCGCGTGTTTCAGGGCGTCGGAGTGGAACGGGTGTTTTTGATTCACTCGCCCCGCATCGCCACGATCCAAGTGATGCGCCGCGGGAAAGTCCGCAGAGCAAAACTTTACTACCTGCGCGATCGGGTGGGCAAAGCTACTCGCGTCAAACAGCGGTTCGATCGCTCCCTGTAGGAATGCACCCAGCTTCCCCTTGGTTCATGGTTCATGGGAAATTAAAAAAATTCAAAAAAAGTTTCCCATTTACGAGCGCACTGTGTTAAAATAGAAATCTAGAGGTTAAGCGAATTTCAGCAACCTCACCTGTGCGCTCTTAGTTCAGTTGGTAGAACGCAGGTCTCCAAAACCTGATGTCGGGGGTTCAAGTCCTCCAGGGCGCGCTGAATCACCAAACATTAAATTCTGCCCGAAAGCGCCCGGATTATTGGCTGGCAACAGTCAAAACCCCAAACTTTCGGGTAGAATTAATTTTTGTGGGCGGTTCGCAAAAAATGCCATCAACAAATGCTCGGTGTGGCTTCTCGATCATCGGTTTCGGCGATCGGCATTTACGCCGTTGATTGGTTGGGCTTGTAAAAAAGTCGTGGCTTTAGATTTGAGATTTGGGACTTGGGCGTAAGTGGTTAGTGTCACAAAATCTGAGAGCCGCGGGCCACTCACACCATCTAAAATCTAAAATCTAAAATCTAAAATCGCAAGGGGGATTGAATCGTGGCGAAAAAAGACGAAGCTCAAGAAACTCAAGAAATAACAGCGCCTGGGTTTGACCCTGCGGGTTTTTTTAAGGAAACTAGAGAAGAACTCGACAAAGTGGTTTGGCCTAGCAGGCAGCAGCTAATCAGCGAGTCTTTGGCCGTGCTTTTGATGGTGATCCTCTCAGCAAGCCTGATCTATTTGGTGGATAACTTCTTTAACTGGGGCGCGGGAAAGGTGTTTGGGCCATGACTTTTGCATCAGAAGAATCTGAGTATTCCACAGAAGCGACGGGACAGGCAGCATCGCCAGATGTGCCGGAGATTGATGCTCGCTGGTATGCTGTTCAAGTTGCCTCTGGCTGCGAAAAGCGCGTGAAGGCAAACTTGCAGCAGCGGATTCAAACTTTGGATGTTGCCGATCGCATCGTTCAAGTAGAAATTCCGCAAACTCCGGCAATCAAAGTCGGCAAAGACGGTTCCAGGCGGCAGTCAGATGAAAAAATCTTTCCCGGCTACGTACTCATCCGTATGTTTATGGACGAGGATACGTGGCAGGTGATCAAGAATACCCCGAATGTAATTAATTTTGTCGGGGCAGAGCAGAAACGCCGCTACGGGCGCGGCAGGGGTCACGTCAAACCGCTACCTCTGAGTCATTCGGAAGTAGAACGGATCTTCAGAAACGCTCAGGAATCAGAACCAGTTGTCAAAGTATCGATGTCTGCTGGAGACCACGTTGTGGTACTTTCCGGGCCGTTTAAGGATTTTGAAGGTGATGTGATTGAAGTTAGCCCGGAACGAAACAAGCTCAAAGTTTTACTCTCGATTTTTGGGCGCGATACGCCTGTAGAATTGGAGTTCAATCAGGTTCAGAAACAGAACTAACTAATGGCAAAGAAAGTTGTTGCAGTAATTAAGTTGGCGATTACGGCGGGAAAAGCCAACCCAGCTCCTCCGATCGGCCCAGCATTGGGTCAGCACGGCGTCAATATTATGATGTTTTGCAAGGAGTACAATGCTAGAACCGCAGACCAAGCGGGTCTGGTGGTTCCGGTGGAAATTTCGGTTTTTGAAGACCGCAGTTTTACGTTTATTCTCAAAACTCCGCCGGCCTCGGTTTTGATTCAAAAAGCCGCTGGCATTGCTAAGGGTTCGGGAGAACCTAATCGCAAGCAAGTAGGCTCGATTACTCAGGCTCAACTGCGAGAAATCGCAGAAACCAAAATGCCTGACCTCAATGCTAATGATGTTGAGGCTGCTATGAAAATTGTGGCAGGAACGGCTAAAAATATGGGCGTGGCGATCGCTGATTGAAGTCAGTTGTCAGTTGTCAGTTGACAGTTGGCAGTTGTCAGTAATTCAGGATTTTGAAGGTAAAATCTTCAATCTAAAATCCCAAATCCTAAATCGATCGGTTCAGGGGGAGAAGCAAAGCTTCGCTAGTAACCGAAAACTGGTAGATTTTAAGATTGTCCGATAAGTTCAATCTAAAATCTAAAATCTAAAATCTAAAATCGACTGACCCCAGGAGATAACAATGGCAAAGAAAGTATCGCGAAGACTGCAAGAACTTCAAAAGAAAGTTGAAGACAGACCTTATCTACCGCTGGAAGCTCTGCAACTTTTGAAAGAAACAGCAACCGCTAAGTTTGGCGAAGCTGCTGAAGCTCACATCCGTTTGGGAATTGACCCGAAATATACTGACCAACAGTTGCGGACAACTGTATCGCTACCAAAAGGAACTGGTCAAGTAGTCAGAATTGCGGTGATTGCTAAGGGCGAAAAAGTTAAAGAAGCTCTAAATGCCGGCGCGGATATTGCTGGTTCAGAAGAGTTGATCGATGAAATTCAGAAGGGCATGATGGACTTCGATTGCCTGATTGCTACCCCAGACGTGATGCCGTTGGTGGCAAAATTGGGTCGGTTGTTGGGCCCGCGCGGTTTGATGCCTTCTCCGAAAGGTGGCACGGTGACGACTGACATTGCTCAGGCGATCAACGAGTTTAAAGGTGGTAAACTAGAATTCCGTGCCGATCGAACTGGCATCGTTCATGTTATGTTTGGCAAGGCAGCTTTCTCAGCGGAAGATTTGCTGGTCAACCTTCATGCTTTGCAAGAAACTGTTGATCGCAACCGTCCTTCTGGTGCTAAAGGTCGCTACTGGCGCAGTTTGTACGTATCCGCAACAATGGGCCCGTCGATCGAAGTCGATATCAGTGCTCTGCGCGATACGAAAATTGACGCTGCCTAGTACAGAATAAAGCAGAACGCAGAAGGTAAAAGACAGCTTCGGCTGTCTGTGTAAATCTCTCACAAGACTTACGCCAGACCTCTGGTAATATCTGCCTTCTGGTGATAGCCTAATCAAAAATCAATAAGCTGAAGACCGCAGGTGCCGACCGCTTAATTTCCTGCCGAGGCTGAAGAAATAAAAACTCAAGACTCAAAGATTAGAAATTTTCTATTTTTAATTCTGACTTGTTAATTTTTAATTCTCTGCCCCGGCTCTAAGGTCGGGGTTTTTGGTGGGCAGTTTTCGATCCTAAAAGGAGGTGAAATAAGTATGGGCAAAAGTTTAGCAGTAAAAAATGAGATTATTGCAGACCTCAAGCAAACCTTGAGCGAATCTCAACTGGCGATCGTGATTGACTACACGGGCTTAACTGTTGCTGAAATCACAGATTTGCGTCGGCGTTTGCGTCCGAAAGGCAGCAGTTGCCAAGTGGCAAAAAACACGCTGATGCGAATTGCTGTTGAAGGCAACGAAACCTGGCAGCCGATACAAGAATTGCTGACCGGTACGTCGGCGTTTCTGTTCGTGCAAGAAGATATTGGCGGCGCGATTAAAGCTTACCAAGAATTCCAAAAAGTCTCTAAGAAGACAGAACTTCGCGGCGGCGTAATGGAAGGACGGGTACTGAAAGAAGCTGATGTTAAAGCATTAGCTGATCTGCCGTCGAAAGAACAACTCATGGCTCAAATTGCTGGCGCTATCAACGGTGTCGCAACCAAGTTGGCTGTGGGTATCAATCAAGTTCCTACTTCGATCGCTCGCGGTCTTAAAGCTTATGCTGAAAAAGACGGCGATTCCGCAGAAGTAGCACCAGAAGCAGAAGCACAACCTGAAGCAGAAAGCGTATCTGCTTAGTCATTAGTCATTAGTCATTAGTCATCAGTCATTAGTGTTAATCCACAGGCTGAAGACTAGAGACGACAAACTAATGATGGAGGAGCAATCCCAAATCCCAAATCCCAAATCTACAATCGAACTAGGAGTTTAACGAATGTCTACTGCAACTGACGAAATCTTGGAAAAACTTAAGTCTCTGACTTTGCTCGAAGCATCTGAATTGGTCAAGCAAATTGAAGAAGCTTTCGGCGTCAGCGCTGCTGCTCCTGTAGGCGGCATGATGATGATGGGCGGCCCTGCTGCTGCCGCTGCTGAACCCGATGAAGTACAAACTGAGTTCAGCGTGATTCTTGAAGAAGTTCCTGCTGACAAGAAAATCGCTATTCTGAAGGAAGTCCGCGCAATTACTGGTCTGGGTTTGAAGGAAGCGAAAGACTTGGTAGAAGCCGCACCGAAGGCAGTTAAGGAAGCTATTGCTAAGGAAGCTGCTGAAGAATTGAAGAAACAGCTTGAAGCTGTGGGCGCAAAGATTGCTATCAAGTAGTCAGAGAATGTAGTTGATATCAATTCCGTTGACACCGGAATGATGGTTGACTGTTAATAGTTAATAGTTAATAGTTAACTATTCCCTAAAATTAATCGCGCGATAGTTACATCTCTCGCGCGATTAATTATTTTTGGGGTAGGGAAACGGCACGATGCGGTGTCCTCTTAGATTTTAGAGGCGGCTTCCATTTGTCGCACTACTGTTAAAGCAGAATAGGAAACACCGGCAGTACCTTCTCCGGGATGGGTGGAGTCGCCCACTAACCACAAGTTTTTAATTGGTGTGCGGTTGGCAAATCCGAAGGGGCCGAAGGTTGGTATTCGCTGGCCGATGCCACCCACAACGCCTCTATCTCTCGCTGTGTAGCGGGCAAAGGTGCGGGGTGTGGCGGCTTCTTGGTGTACGATCGACTCTGGCGTCAAATTGAAATATTCGCTCAAACGGGCGATCGCCCCGACCGTATATTTTTGCTTTAATCCTTCATAATCAACCGAATTCCACCACATTCGAGTATCAGTAAATGAGGAAGCGATAATTGTCGCCATTCCCTCCGGTGCTCGCCCATCACCCGGATGGCTGACTGAAACAAATAATGAATTATTCTCCCCAATCTCACCTTCATAATCGTAGAGAAACTGAAGGTGGGGCGGACAATTTGCCGGAATTGCGCTTTCATGGACTCCCAAATATATCACAAAAGCACCGGATGCGGGCGGCAATTTATCGACTCGATATTTGTAGCCTGCCATTTGATTTGGCAGTTGGTTGTTTGTCTCTGAAGTCTCTGATTTAACCGATAAATTATCTATTAAATTTTCGACAATTGGCTCGCATGACAACAATTTTACTAGATTTTGCGCGGTCACGTTGGCAACAATGCGATCGGCAGTTTCTGTCCAAACTTCGCCTGTTTTTTGATTGCGAATCACTGTACCCGTGGCTTTGCCGTTGGCGGTGACAATACTTTCAACTGTATGCCGCAACAGGACTTTGCCGCCGTCTCGTTCGATCGCCTCTACAAGTCGATCGCTCAATACCTGCATACTTCCTTGTAGATGATACAATCCCTGCGGCTCTTGCGAAACTCCTAAAGCCGTCGCCGCGTAAAGTAGCGCCGTTTCTTCAGTATCAACTTGAGAATACAATTTTAACTGCAAATCCAGAAAAGTTTTCAAGCGCAAATTGTCGCCCAACCCACAAAGCCGCAAAGCATCTCCCACTGTCATAAAAGTGAAAGGCAAGGTAATTAAAGTATCGGGGCGAACTGCTTGAATTAATTGCCAGAAATCCCAGAAGTTTCTGGGCGGTAAAACTGGATCGCGCCCTTGAAATTTCCAGCTAGCTTGGAACAATGCAGACAATAATTGCCAAAAAGGTTCGCTTCCGGGAAACTGCCGTTGCCTTTCTTGCTGCCACTTTTGCGGATCTCGCCACACGCTAATCGGTGCGGTTTCTCCCGGCAAAAACACCGCACAAGCGGGATCGCAGGGTGTCGCGGCGGGAAGTTCTATATCTAATTCTGAGAAAATTCGGTGGTGAATGCCTCCGGGTTCCAATCCTGCAACCTGCGTGGCGCCGACATCGAAGGTAAAGCCTTTGCGTTTGAAGGTGGAAGCGCATCCTCCGGGGACGATCGCCTGGTCTAAGACTAGCACTTTGTATCCTCTGCGGGCTAGCAGGGCTGCTGCTGTGAGCCCGCCGATGCCGCCTCCAATTACCGTGACGCGGATCTTAGTGTCTGTGGGACTGGATTTGCCAAAAGGGGTGCGATCGCCTGTCATAAATTTATTTATTGTAATATTTCTTAATAGTATGCTCATATTTTGCAATAAAAAGCTCTTGTAGCGACAGGTTGAAATCTATCGCTACAAGAGGAAGGAGGCCGAGTTTAGAGGACGTTTTGTGTTAGGGATAAGGTGCTCCGGGCGCACCCGGAGCGTTAGACAGTGCCGTGTTGATTAGAGAATCACTGACGGCGCCACTTGTTGAGATAAGCTTCGCCAATCCCAGCCACAGCCTGCATTTGACCTAGCTGTTCCCGTAAAGCTTTGATGGTTCTTAGCTGTTCTTGAGACTGTTGCTGCAAAGCGTCGTAATTTCGCTGTATCGCCGCAGTCTGGCTCAATTGATTTTCTAGAGATTGCAACTTGGTTAGTTGAACTTGGAATTCGCCGATCGCACTTGACTTTTCTGCCAACTCGTGCTGCAAAGATTCGTAACTCGACTTCGACACGGTTTGCTGCAATTGCTGTGCCAAATTTTGCTTTTCGGTAGCGAATTGCTGCTGCAAAGATTCCAAAGCACTGGATTTTTCAGCGAATTGCTGCTGCAAAGATTCCAGAGCACTGGATTTTTCGGCTAGCTGTTGCACAAAGTCGTGTTCCCGATGTTCTTTTTCGGCGAATTGCTGCTGCAAAGATTCCAGAACACTGGATTTTTCGGCTAGCTGTTGCACAAAGTCGTGTTCCCGATGTTCTTTTTCGGCGAATTGCTGCTGTAAAGAT
>NZ_JAUBTS010000001.1:0-67811 GCF_036705105.1 Microcoleus sp. B9-D4 | reverse complement strand
TTGCTGCTGCAAAGATGCGATCAAACTTTCGCGTTCACTCAACTGCTGCTGTAAACTTTCGTAACTTGACTTGGCTACAGTTTCGGCTAATTGGCTTTCGAGATTTTGCTTTTCGGTAGCGAGTTGCTGCTGCAAAGATGCGATCGAACTTTCGCGTTCACTCAACTGCTGCTGTAAACTTTCGTAACTTGACTTGGCTACAGTTTCGGCTAATTGGCTTTCGAGATTTTGCTTTTCGGTAGCGAGTTGCTGCTGCAAAGATGCGATCGAACTTTCGCGTTCACTCAACTGCTGCTGTAAACTTTCGTAACTTGACTTGGCTACAGTTTCGGCTAATTGGCTTTCGAGATTTTGCTTTTCGGTAGCGAGTTGCTGCTGCAAAGATGCGATCGAACTTTCGCGTTCACTCAACTGCTTCAGTAAAGTTTCGTAACTTTCTTGCAGCGGATTTGGCTTTACACTCACCGATTCCGATAGGGTTTCTGCCGTTACAGCGTCATTAAATTCGCTTTCTTCGGCTGTTTCCCCTTGCAAGTC
This sequence comes from Microcoleus sp. B9-D4, assembly GCF_036705105.1. NCBI lineage: Bacteria > Bacillati > Cyanobacteriota > Cyanophyceae > Oscillatoriales > Microcoleaceae > Microcoleus > Microcoleus sp. B9-D4. The sequence continues at coordinate 67,274 of NZ_JAUBTS010000001.1, read as the reverse complement.
GGCGGCTTCCACCTGCGTTTCTTCACCTTTTTTCCAAGTGACACTAACTTCCGTCTTGTCGCTTGAAATATCCAGATTGCCTTGTGCCAAGCGTTCTAGGAGCTCCGACCTTGATATTCCGAGCTTTCGAGCGATCGTGTTCAATCGATCGGCACTAGAAGAAGTCAGCGAAAGTCCGATTTTGACTTTGCTGTCTGAATTGGAACTAACTACATTGCGATTTTTTTTGACCATTGGCATTTTCCTCATGCCAACCTACACTTATTAGTATAGTGGCTGAAGCTTGTATTAAAATTAATTCTTGTTACTTACCAATTGTGCCAGCTTGCGTTCCCAATTTAACAAAAATCCGTGAATATACTCTTCGATCCATTTCTCGCCGTAGCACCGCGTGAACATTTCCTGACCAGGGGTTTTTTCGGCAAGATACCGCAGATAGCACAGTTGAGCTTGTAAGCCGTTGTTTTAAAGCGAAGCTTCCAAAGTCGCACCTGCAACCCGATGATCTCGATCTTTTGCCAAATAGCTCACAGCAGCGCGAGCTTGAGGATTGTCAAATTTGCTCAGCGCGCGAGCAACTCGCAGCCGAATTCCCCAGTTATCCGAACTTACTAGAGGTAATAATTGCTGCAATGCCTCTTCTTGCTTCTGGGTATTTGCCAGCACACCAAATCCGTCAATTGCTGCTTCCTGAACAGGTAAATCTTCGCCGCCAAGACCGATCGCACAAATTTCAAATACTGCATCAGGACACTGCATTTCGTACAGCGGAGCCATAATGCTGCGGCGGACGAGCCAATTGTCATCGCGGCGAAAAGCTTCCACTAAATGAGAAATTGCCTCGGTTCCGAACCTTGACAAAGAGTTAGCGGCTTCGGCGCGCACGTTCGGATCGCGATCGAACTGCATCATTTTTAACAGCGCCGCAAAAGCTTCCGCAGTTTGAATCTGCCGCAATCCCATCGCCACGAACGATCGCACCATAAACTCCCGATCGTCCACTTTGCTCAGCAACATCGGTAGCGCCACCGCAGCATCGCACTTTCTCAGAGCCGTTACCCCCCGCAGCCTCTCTTGAGAATCCGAACTTTGCAGCGCTGCTTGGATTTCGCTAATTTCCATAAGCCAATTATATATTTATTTTTGTTACGTTTCTTTACAAGATTAGCAAAAATTCCCGGATTTTGGGCAGATTTAAAAAAAATTACTGCTGAACAAAAATTTTGGTGGGTATTTAAGCAAACGTTTGTATTAGTAATGAAGGCAATCAGTACCATATTTATTTGAGTATGCGGAGGCATTTTTATTTTTTTAAAATAGGTTTTAACCGCCGATTTTTTACAAGCATCGGCTTGGGTTTAGTGCAGAATAAAATCATTTTTTAACCCCTATTTTCGGATATAAAATCGCCATTTAAAACCCTAATTTTCCCGCGCATAAAATCCCAAATGATTGGAAATTGGACGTTCCTGCATGGGGATTTTATTCTGAATCGGAGCATTCAACAGTTTCGGCCCTGACCGCGATGCTACTGCAAAAGTTACCGACCCGCCGCCATCTAAATTCAGCACAGTCTCGGCTCCCAACTGCATCGAAATATCAGTTATTTCGCTCAATTTCAGCCCTTCACTGTAAAGCCTCTGCTTGCCGTCTGCCAGAATTAACCACAACTTGTCGCCTGTTTTGTCGATCGCCGCCACTGCACGGGGATAGGGTGTATCCTGTTTGCGTTCTTCCTGACTTTGTGCTACGGGTTTGCCATTTTTCACCAGCAAAGTATCTCCGGCAACTGCATAGGCTGTTCCCGCAGGACAAGTGCCGTTTTCGATTATTTGAGCGCGGTTTTTGGCATCAAAACAAAGGGCGGGAAAGCCTGGATCTGGTTGAGAATAAGCTTGGCTTTTGGCAATGGCGTGTCCGACATTATTTACTCGATCGCCACTGCGGGGATAGTAATCCCAAGGTGCTTCCTCGATGCAGGGATAAAAAAAATTGCCGTTGACTGCTAATTGCAATTTAAATTCTTTCAGGAATTCAGTAGCCGTGCGGGCATTGGTTTCTGTTAAATCGGGTGTTGGGTTTCCGGGAGTGACAAAAATTCCTATTCCCGGCGCTTTTAGGTCGATGCTAACAATGTGAATTAGGGTGGGACGCGGATTAGTCCGAAATTCCCTGCGGTAGGCTATTCCCTGAAAGAGCGATCGGGCTTCGTTTGTTTGTTGGGGACGCAAAAAGTAGGGAATGTTGTAGAGTAGTATGGGTGCGAGCAATATTCCGAGACCGAGAATCTGCCAAATTTGTTTGATCGTGGGCCGATAAGTCATACCATTTTAGATTGGAGATTGGGGACGGAAACACTGACAGATTTATATATTTTCCAGCATCCTATACTAATATGAAGTATTCGGATTCCAATAATTTTAGCAATCAAATTTTACGAAATCGATCGTTCCAAGGACAAGTTCTTAACGGTGCTGATTTCAGCGGTGCGGATGTTCGAGGCTGCAATTTTAGAAATGCTCAGTTAGCGGGTGCGAATTTTGTCGGTGCGAAAATCGGGCTTTCTCGGCGACAGATAGCTGTTTTGAGTGGTGGGGCGATCGCGATTTGTTTGGTTGTGGGCGATGTTCTGACTCGACTGATTTTGGGAACTCAAGGACAATTACCGGGCTCTGGCAGTTGGCCTTTTGTTCTGTTGCTGTACGGGGTTTTGAGCGCTGCTGGTTTCGCTTCGGCGATCGCCAGCAAACAGCCAAAAACCTCAAAAGCGGGTAGATTGGCACGAACAATTTCTGCTATTCTATCAGGAGCTTTGTTAGGATTTTTCTATGCTGGCACTGCAACTAATAATAATTCCCAGGCTGCTCTTGCTGGAATGTCGATCGGCGGGGTGTTAATGTTTTTTGTGAGTTCCCGGATTCGTAGCCAATTTGCACAGGTTGCGATCGCATCGGCTGGAAGTGTGGCGACTTACGCAGGGGCTTTTTTGTTCAGTGCAACGGCGAGCGCTTTTCTGAGCACTCACAAACTGTTTTGGGGTATGTGTTTCGGTTTGCTGTCGCTGGTGTATCTTTGGTTTGCGTTTGTGTCTTTCTCGGCGCTTGTTCGAGAGATTGGAAATGCTGAGGGTACTTCCTTCAGAGGGGCAAATCTCGCTGATGCTAAGTTCGATATAAATTACCTCAATCTAAAATCTAAAATTTAAAATTTAAAATTCCCTAATTGACATTCAAACAGCAATTGAGCCAGCAGAAAGCGACGCTTTGCTGCAAACGGTGAGGGAGCACATGGCCCTCGCAACTTTCAATCCCAACGACAGCGAACTGCTCAAAAAGATGGTCGAATGTATCGGAGATTCGCAGGGAAAGGTGAGGCGGAGTTTAGCCGATACACCATATCGCTGGCGATTGGTGTAGGTCACTATGGTTTTCTACTATTGGCATTATATCTGGGTGTTTATTCTCGGCGCGATCGCCCTAATTGACAATCAAACATTGAAAAGCGAGATCCCTTGATTTTTCTAAAAGAATTCAAGGGATCTCGCTAATAATCAAAGTATTTATCTCAGATCAGAGATTTTTTTTGCAAGCTGTTTTTTTTGCCTGAACAGCTTATTTAACGGAGAGGGAGGGATTCGAACCCTCGTTAAGTTGCCCTAAACACACTTTCCAGGCGTGCGCCTTCAACCGCTCGGCCACCTCTCCAGGGCTAAATTCATTCATTTAGCCACAGCTAAACTATCTTAGCAGAACAAATCTGATTTGGGAAGGGGTAACAGCATAAATTTGCTGTTTAATATGGGTAGGGTGTGAAACGGGCAGGCTTGGGTTCTCCTCTCTGGGTCGCAAACCCATTCATTTCAAGGATCTTGCCGCGCCAACCCCAATCTAAAATCTAAAATCTAAAATCTAAAATTCCATGACTAACTCTTACACAATTAAAATTCATAACAGACAGACAGGCGATCGCCACACCGTGCGAGTACCCGAAGACCGCTACATCCTGCAAAGCGCGGAAAACCAAGGAGTAGAATTGCCCTTTTCCTGCCGCAACGGCGCTTGTACCGCCTGTGCGGTGCGCGTCAACTCGGGAGAACTGCACCAGCCAGAAGCAATGGGGCTTTCGGTGGAACTGCAAAAAGAAGGTTATGCCCTGCTGTGCGTCAGCTATCCCCGTTCCAACATCGAGGTAGAGACGCAAGACGAAGACGAAGTGTACGAACTGCAATTCGGTCGTTACTTCGGCAAAGGTAAAGTTAAAGCCGGTTTGCCGTTGGATGAAGAATAAGGCAATTTGATAAATAATCAACTACCAATTATCCATGCTTTATCGATTATGTGCGATCGCCCTTTGTCTGTTGCTAGCTAGCTGCCAAAAACCAGAAATGCCCCAAGGTACGATCGCCAAAGTAGAAAGGGCCATCAGCGGCCAAACAATCGAAGTTATCAGTACAGCCGACAAAATAGCCTTATTAGAACAAATCAGACTGATTGGTATTGATGCGCCGGATTTAAAACAGCAGCCTTGGGGAGAAGCAGCCAAACAAAGACTAGAACAGCTAACTGGGGGAAAACAGGTATTGTTAGAATCAGACATCGAAGAGAAAGACCAGTTCGATCGCAAACTAGCCTACTTGTGGCAAGATAAAAATTTGCTCAACGAACAGCTAGTCAAAGAAGGTTATGCCCTGGCCTCAGTGCGATCGCCCAACACCAAATATCAGCAGCGACTCGTGAACGCTCAAGAATGGGCGAGACTCATGGGTAAAGGCCTGTGGAATCCAGAACGAGCATTGCGCCAAACTCCTGCAGAATTCCGCCAGCAAAATCGGAAATAGTCAGTAGGGAATTGTTGACGGTTGACGGTTGACGGTTGACTGTTGACTGTTGACAACTAACAACTAACAACTAACAACTAACAACTAACAACTGACAACTAACAACTGACAACTAACAAATGACTGACAATCAACTGCAAAACTTCTTAGAAATAGCCACCGAAGCAGCCCTAGCCGCCGGTTCCGTCCTGCAATCTTACTGCGGAAATTTAGAAAAAATTCAAGAAAAAGGCCGATCGGGCGATTTAGTCACAGAAGCCGATAAAGCCTCAGAAGCCGTCATCTTAGAAATTCTCGGCCGCCACGTACCCGACCACGCCATCCTCGCCGAAGAATCCGGCAAATTAGGAGATGCCAGCAGCAAATACCTGTGGGCGATCGACCCTTTGGACGGTACAACCAATTACGCTCACCAATATCCTTTTTGGGCCGTGTCGATCGGACTTTTAATCGACGGCATACCACAAATTGGAGTAATTTACGACCCTTTTCATAATGAATTGTTTCGGGCAGGCAAAGGATTGGGAGCAACCTGCAACCGTTTGCCGATCGAAGTTTCCCAAATCTCAGAATTGAGAACCAGCTTGCTAGTCACTGGCTTTGCATACGATCGGCGGGAAACAGCAGACAATAATTATGCCGAATTCTGTCACCTCACCCACCTCACCCAAGGCGTGCGGCGCAGCGGTTCCGCATCCCTAGACTTGGCACACCTGGCGATGGGGCGATCGGACGGATACTGGGAACGGGGACTCTCCCCTTGGGACGTAGCTGCAGGTGTAGTCATCGTCTCCGAAGCCGGAGGTCAAGTTACAGCTTATGACGGGAGTGCCTTTGAGATGAACTCAGGTCGGGTTTTGGCCACAAACGGCAAAATACACGCCGAACTCAGCAGCGCACTGCTAGCAGTTCCTCCCTTATCTTCTTGGAAGTAGCGCCTCCCAGCAATAGATCGGGGGTAGTACGGGGGTCACAACCCCTTGACTCAAGCTACATTAAAGAATAGTGAAAAGCCAGGAAAGGAAGAGTAAAAGTTATGTCTTTTGAAATGACAAAAGGGCTGTTCAAGTACGACTTTACAGATCAGCACGCAATTTTGGGAATTCCCTTAGACGCCGAGTTTAACGACATCCGCAAGCGTTACATGAAAATCGCCCGCCGGTTGCATTCGGATACTTGCTCTTTTGAAAGCCAAGCCGATAAAGATTGGGCTAACCAATTTTTGTCAAAAGTAGTCAATCCGGCTTACAACAAATTCTCCAAGGAAAGCGATCGCAAAGAATACAGCCTGCTATTAGCAGCCATAGGCAAGCGCGTTGTTAAAGAACAGGCGAAAATGCAAATTGAAAGCGAAGCAGCCAAACAGTTAGCTACCGCTAAAGATTGGGAAGAAGCTTACAAAACAGCAGTTAGCAAACTCGCTCTCAAGCAGTACGAATCAGTTAAGGAAACGCAAGAGGCGATCGATCAAATTAGCGAACTTAACATGGTTTACCTGCTGCGAAAAGAGCGCATGGTTGGTGGGGGTGGGGTTGCACCCATTTCACCCATAAAAGATGCAACCCCACCCCCACCCCCACCCCCAACCCCAACCCCAACCCCAACTCCAACCCCGGTCAAAGACGACCCGCGGATCGAAGCCTATTGCCGCCGAGCTCAAGGATTTATGGACAGCAAAAATTACGCTAAAGCAAGTTTGGAGTTGAGGGAAGCCCTGAAGAACGCCCCAAAACACAGCAAGGCTCACGCTATGTTAGCAATGTGTTACCTTGAACAAAATCAAGCCACAATGGCGAAACTTGAGATAAACAAAGCTTTGGCATCGAATCCTGAAGAACCGACGGCTTTGGAGGTTAAGAAAAAGCTGGAACAAGCTTCCGCAAAAGCCAAAAAAGGTGACGAGAAACCAGGATTTTTTGCAAGTTTGTTTGGCGGGAAGAAGAAGTGAGAAGTTGTGAGTTGTGAGTCGGGAATATTTAGAAATTGGTAAACTGCTCAGCAGTGGAGTGATATCGCTCAAAAGAATCAAGAGTTGGTGATATCACATCGGATCACAATCGGAATTATACCGTCAGTGCGATCGTCCCGCGATCGCGGATGCTCCAGAAAGAACGGGACGATCGCACTGACGGGGAAAATGATAATTCCGATGCCAACGAAAACGATATGACGCCTTAATTTGTTAAAGTCGAATGTTAAGCTTGCCTGCTTCGACTTTAACACCGTCCCCTAAAGCTAAGCTTCTAAGCCCAATCTAAAATCTAAAATCTAAAATCTAAAATTGATATGACACCTTAATTTGTTAAAGTCGAATGTTAAGCTTGCCTGGTTCGACTTTAACACCGTCCATAAAGCTAAGCTTCTAAGCCCCATCTAAAATCTAAAGTCTAAAATCTAAAATTGATATGGTTCACCAACCCCCATCCGGTGCAAGAGATTTATTGCCCCTTGACGTTGCTCAAAAAATTTCGATCGAACGGCGCTTGCAGCAGGTTTTTCACCGCTGGGGCTATCACCGGATTATTACCTCTACTCTAGAAAGGCTGGAAACTTTGATGGCTGGGGGCGCGATCGACCGATCGACCTTAATTCAACTGCAAGACGCCGAGGATGGAGAACTTGGTTTGCGGCCGGAATTGACAGCATCCATCGCCCGCGCGGCTGCAATGCGGATGGCCGGGACTCGCTGGCAGCCGTTTCGCCTCTACTACAACGCTAACGTGTTCCGCAAAGGCCCAGATACTGGCTCAGGCGGGCAACAGGAGTTCTATCAAGCTGGGGTAGAACTCCTCGGCGCGGGGGGGGCGGTTGCGGATGCGGAAGTGCTGCTGCTGCTGTCTGAGTGCTTGCAGAGCTTGGAAATTGATGACTGGCATTTGGTTTTGGGAGAAGCGGGCTTGACTGCAACATTGCTAGAACCGTTTCCACCAAACGTGCGCCAGAAAGTTCGGGGGGCGATCGCCAATCTCGATCGAATTGCCTTGGAAACTTTGCCGCTTTCAACCGAATTGCGAGAAAGAGCACTGCTGTTATTTGACTTGCGCGGCCGCCCAGAAGAGGTGTTGCCAATTGTTGCCAAACTAGATTTAGATTTGCCACAGCAAGCCGCGTTAAATAATCTCAAATCGGCGATCGAATTGCTGCACCAATGCCAGTCAAAAATTCCCAATCTCAAATCCCACATTCACCTCGATTTGAGTTTAATTCAAACATTTGACTACTACACTGGAATTGTGTTTGAAGTTGTCAGCAGCAGCAAGACAGGACAGCGAGTTTTAGGACAAGGGGGACGCTACGACCAACTTTTAGGACTGTTCGATCCCCAAGGGCAAAATTCCCCCGGCATCGGGTTTTGTCTGAATATTGAAGATTTGCACCAAGTTTTGCTGACAGAGGGGCAGTTGCCCACCCAGACGCCAGCTAGCGACTGGTTAGTTGTGGCTCAAACTCCTGAAGCTAGTGCCGCCGCGTTTGCTTACGCTCGCAAACTCCGAGACTCTACTCACCTAGTTCGGGTAGAAATAGATTTGGAGAGTCGGGAGACAGCAGAGTCGGCGCGGGAATACGCGCGCGATCGACGAATTACTCAAATTGCTTGGGTAAATGCCGAAGGATTGCCAACAATTGAAACGGTAAATTAAGAGCTGCTAGAGAACACCCAGAGCCCCGACTTATTAGAGGAGCCGTGGCTCTAACAGACATTGTACAAAAAACTTAATAAAACTGATTTTTTACCCTAAATCCATGGCTGTAATGGTGTTTTTCGATACAAAAACCAGGTTTCGGCATCCCTGAGTAAGATCCTCTATCGGTTTTAGTTCGTGGTAGCATTGTGAGCGTTAGTTTCCAGTTGAAGAGTAAAAGTAAAAAATGCTGTTTAACTCCACAGTGTTTTTAGGATTCCTGGTAGTTGTGGTGTATGTGTATTACTTACTGACACCGCAGTACCGACGTTGGTTTTTGCTATTGGCTAGCTACTCTTTTTATTGGGCTTGGAGCGTACCATACTCAATTTTAATGGTTGGCTATACCCTGCTGGCTTATAAAACAGCTCGAATCATCGAGGATTCGACTAAACAGAGAAACCGAACTACGGCCTTAATTACTTTTCTGGCTGTAGTTATTAGCACTCTGTTTGTGTTCAAGTACGCAAACTTCTTCTTAGACTCGAGTTATTCGCTGTTGGGATTTAGGCTTTGGCCTCAACTCAACCTCCTATTACCTCTGGGTATTTCTTTTTACACGTTCTCAACAATTAGCTACATAGTCGATGTCTACAAGGGCGTTACCAAGGCTCAAAAGTCAATCCTCGACGTAGCGCTGTACGTGATTTTCTTCCCTAGCCTGCTGGCTGGGCCGATCATCCGCGCCGAGGTTCTCATGCCCCAGTTTGCCTGTGAGTCATCGGTAGACTGGATTGTGATCCGCAGCGGTATTGCCCAGATTGTCTGGGGGATGCTGAAAAAAGTTTATGTAGCTGATTCGATCGCACCAATAGCCAACGAAGTTTTCGCCAGTCCAGAAAATGTTTCCGGGCTGGGGCTTGTGATGGGTACATTAGCTTATACAGTTCAAGTCTACTGTGACTTTTCGGGTTATTCGGATATTGCGATCGGTTCGGCTCGCCTATTGGGAATTGAACTGCCGAAAAATTTTGAGAAACCTTATTTAGCCTATAGCATTACTGATTTCTGGCGCAGGTGGCACATTTCGCTGTCAAATTGGTTGCGCGACTACCTCTACATTCCTCTAGGGGGGAATCGGGGCGGCAATCTCCGCACTTACGCGAACCTAATGATTACCATGCTGCTGGGAGGTCTCTGGCACGGTGCTGGATGGAACTGGGTTGTTTGGGGAGGTTTCCAAGGAGCAATGCTCTCCATTGAACGAGCAACTAAACTTTCATCTAAGCCAACTTCTAAAATAAACTATTTAATCCGCTGGCTAATTACCTTTTTTCTAATATGTACTTCTTGGATATTCTTCCGGGCATCGGATTTGAACAGTGCCGTTGTAGTATTGCAGCGGATATTGACCTTTGCTGACGGGCGGATACCTATTGACTATCGGCCGCTGTTCTACATGGCAACAATTCTGCTAGTTGAATGGTGGGATTTGAAGCAAAAATGGATGAGTTGGACACAAAACCACCCAAATTCGCTCAAGTGGATTACTTGTGCAATGGCGCTCGCGCTGATGTTTACCTTCGCCGGTTCCTCAAGTTCAAATTTCCTTTACTTCCAGTTCTAATCGACTTGAAAAATTATGAGTCAGATATTTAATGACAAGGCCATTGCAAATCTAAAAACCACAGTTCGCTACATTGCTGTGGATTTGTCGAAGGTATTGTTGGCATTTGTATTATTAGAAGCACTCCTGCAAGTGACTGCTCGTGAGTATACCAATAATGTTTTCGATGGGGAATTCACAGGCGGTCATCCCATCGCCGTTAGCAGTCCCGGCAATCGTGGCCCTGTGGTGCCGATTAAAAAAGCTCCAGGCGAGTTGCGAATCCTGGGAATGGGAGATTCCACCACCTTCGGTACTGGGATTGCTGCTGAAGAGACTTGGCCAGCTCAGCTAGCAACTATTTTTCAGAAAAACGGTGCTAAGGCAACCTACATCAATGGCGCTCTAGAGGGTTATACACTCAAGGAAATCAACACGGTTTACCGCAACCTGTGGTCCGAGTACCAGCCAGATTTAGTGGTACTGGCGGTAGACAACAACTTGGTTTCGATGACCTGGTTTCGTCGCGATGGCCAATCAGTGATTGCAAACCCTTATCTGCAGCCAATTGCCAAATCCAAGCTGGCGGTTCTGAAAAACCAGTTAAAAATTTTCGCTACCCCGTCTTGGCTGAAAATAAACTCCCAAAAATGCTTGTACTTCCTGGGTTTGGCAAACAACAACCTCAAACCGGATGTTCCTTTGGGCCCAACCCTAGCCTTGGGTTGGCAGCAGGCTGATTTTCCCAACGATATCGCCGAACGTGCTTGGAAGCAATTCGAGACGGATTTGAGTGTACTCCGGGACTCTGTTGCTGCTGAGGGCCGCTCTTTGGTTGTAGTTTACTTGCCTACTCGCTTTATGGCTTTTGACGGTTTTTCTGATAACGAACAGCAAGTACCCAGACAGCGGCTGACTATGGATGCGGGTAAGCGACTTGGGGAAATTAGTAAGTCTCTTGGTTTACCCTATGTCGATTCTACTCAAGGAGTTCGCCGCGGGCGATCGCAAATTGCTCAAAAAGAGGGTCGTTTTGCCCCGATGTATATTAAATTTGATACGGTTCACCTTGACAAAGACGGTCACAAAGTTGTGGCTGAAGATTTGTTCGGGCTGCTTGGCAAATCGAATCAACCTCGATAACGTCGGTTTTCAATGTGAAATTAGAAGAAAAACTGAGGCTTTAGATTCCACTCCAAGTGAAAAGTTATTTCGAGTTCGTCCACCAAATTTGAAGAAGTGAGAACACTATGGCACACACTATTGTTACGAATATTTGCGAGGGAATTGCTGATTGCGTCGGCGCTTGTCCGGTTGCTTGTATTCACCCCGGCCCAGGCAAAAATGTCAAGGGTACTGATTGGTTTTGGATTGATTTTGATACCTGTATTGACTGCGGTATTTGTTTGCAGGTGTGTCCTGTCGAAGGTGCGATCGTTCCAGATGAGCGGCCTGAGTTGCAGCAAACTCCAACTTGATTGAATTAACTCTTTTTCCCCTTCTGTTCTCTTCCTTTGTGTCCTAAGCGTCTTCGCGGTTCGTTAAATTTATATAGGAACTTTTTTTACGAACCGCAGAGGCCGCAGAGGACACAGAGAAGAAGTTGAGAAATAACGAAAAAATTTAACGTTGAGATATCTTAAGTGCAGGTAATTAATTATGCTACTTTTAGATCCAAAAACTCTCGCTCCAGCGACTGAACAGCGCATAATTATATATGATGTGACTTGGAAGCAATACGAACAACTTTCCGATATGTTTGTCGATGAATTTCCCAGGATGATCTACTTGGAAGGAACGTTAGAAATTATTATGACGACTTCGCCAGAACATGAAAGGCTTAAAACAATTATTGCCCGGTTGATAGAAACCTATGCGGTTGAAAGGCTAATTAATCTCAACGGTTACGGTAGTGCTACATTTCGCCGCGAAGCTGTGAGACGGGGTGCGGAACCGGATGAGTGTTACTGCTTGGGTGCACTTGCAGAAATCCCTGATATTGCGATCGAAATTGCTCTAACTAGCGGTGGAGTTGACAAACTAGAAGTGTATCGCGGTTTGCAAGTTCCTGAAGTCTGGTTTTGGGCTAACGATCAATTTTCTATTTACCACTTGCGGGAGTCTGGTTATGAGTTAATTTCGAGCAGTGAATTTTTGCCTGAGTTAGACTTTTCTATATTGAGTCAATATGTAGGATATGTTAACCAAACTGAAGCTGTCATTGCTTATAGAACTGTTTTGCAAACAGCTACAGGAACCTCAAATTAATAGACATCTCCAGAAAAGCCAGTATTGAACAGGCAAGATGCCTGTTCCACAATTAAAAAAAAGCCCGTGAAGCGTAGCTATCCCGCTCTTAATCGCACTTTACAAAAAAAACTACAATAAAATCTACAATAAAATCCCATGCAGCCGATCGCACTTTCCGACTCTCACATTTTATCCATGCGTACCCACGCCGAAAGCGCTTATCCTGAAGAATGCTGCGGTTTGTTGCTCGGTCGAGTTACTGGCGATGTTAAAACTTTAGTAGAAGTTTGGCCGACTCAAAATGCTTGGAGTGCGGAAGCTGAGGAGAATTGGCCGGAACAAAAAGGATTGACAGAAAGACGCAGATATGCTATTAAGCCCGAAGATATGTTGCGGGCGATGAAACACGGGCGCGATCACAGTCTGGATATTATCGGTATATATCATTCTCACACGGATTCTCCCGCAGTACCCTCAGAGTGCGATCGGACATTGGCCTGGGCCGAATACTCTTATATTATTGTGTCCGTCCGACAAGGCTGTTGGGAAGACCTCCGCAGTTGGAGTCTTGACGGAGAGGGGAACTTTCAAGCAGAGGAAATTCGCCTAGTGGAACCGACTGAGATTAAGAAATAATTAGTAAAAATAACAAACAGGTAAAAATGCGAAAGATTCAGATAGGATGTAATTCAAAATCTGCGCTACACACAATATCATGCTAAATCCTAATCTGGAGGAGATCCAGCTCAACAAACAAGAATACGAACGCTACTCTCGCCACCTGATCCTGCCAGAAGTGGGATTGGATGGGCAGAAGCGTCTCAAAGCTGCCAGCGTGCTCTGCATCGGTACGGGAGGCCTCGGTTCGCCGCTGCTGCTGTATTTAGCAGCCGCCGGTGTTGGCCGCATTGGGATTGTAGACTTTGATGTTGTAGACCATTCTAATTTGCAGCGGCAAGTAATTCACGGCACTTCTTGGGTTGGGAAACCGAAGATTGAGTCGGCTAAAAATCGGATTTTAGAAATTAATCCTTTTTGTCAAGTTGATTTGTACGAGACTCGCGTTAGTTCGGAAAATGCGATCGACATTGCGACTCCTTACGATATCATTATCGACGGTACGGACAATTTCCCGACTCGCTATTTGATGAACGACGTTTGCGTGCTTTTAAACAAGCCCAACGTCTACGGTTCTATCTTCCGATTTGAAGGGCAAGCAACAGTTTTCAACTACGAAGGTGGCCCGAATTACCGCGATTTGTACCCGGAACCCCCGCCTCCTGGGATGGTTCCTTCTTGTGCCGAAGGTGGCGTTTTAGGCGTATTGCCTGGAGTAGTTGGCTGCATTCAAGCAACGGAAGCTATCAAGATTATCTTGGGTCAAGGCACTACTTTGAGCGGCAGATTGTTGCTTTACAATGCCTTAGATATGACATTCCGGCAATTAAAATTACGCCCGAATCCTGTGCGCCCGGTAATTGAAAAGTTAATCGATTACGAAGAATTCTGCGGCTTTAATCAACTAAAAACAGAGCAACCGCAAATTCCTGAGATGACTGTCAAAGAACTTAAGCAGTTAATCGACAGCGGTGCGAAGGATTTTGTATTGTTGGATGTTCGCAATCCCAATGAGTATCAAATTTGTCAAATTCCTGGGTCTGTTTTGGTTCCTTTGCCGGATATCGAACACGGCGCAGGTGTGGCTAAGGTCAAGGAATTGTTGAACGGCCACCGCTTGATTGCACACTGCAAAATGGGCGGGCGTTCTGCGAAGGCTTTGGGGATTTTGAAGGAAGCTGGAATTGAGGGGATTAATGTTAAGGGCGGAATTACTGCTTGGAGTGAAGAAGTAGACCCGTCTGTACCTCAATATTAAGGCTAATCTTTTTCTGGGGCGGGCGATTTGCCCGCCCGGAACCGGGATTATGTCGGCGGCAACTGTTTATTTCTATTTAGTAGATTCTTGAACTTACCTAGTAGATTCTTGGACTTGGCCAGTAACACAACCCCACCCCAAACTAGAGCCCCGGCACCGATACTAATCAACAATACGAAGGCAAAAGAATTAATTCCCACCTTCAGGAAAGGCAAAGGCAAAGCAACAATTTGATTCGGCGGGTCTTGTTTAATCAAATAAGGAGAACTGCCAGCCACTACCCCGGCTACTCCTAAACCAAAGCCGACAGCCTGAATCGTGACCTCTAATTTTGCATTCCGATAAGCTTCTTCGATCGCCACAATAGCTCTAATTGCCTCGGTTGCTTGGTCTAGCAAGCCGGAACCGTGTTTGAAATAGCCTAAATCTGCTTGAATCTGCCTTTGAAACTGCGGGCAAGTTTCTTTGCTGAATGTTTCGAGGAAACTTAAATCGGCATCACTATCATTGTACTTTTTAGCTGCTTTGATGTCAAGACTTATTTGATTTAATTTATCCTGGTAATTTTGGGCGTTAATTGCGATCGTATTTTGGCGAAACTCCAAATCAATCAGCATTCGGGCATACTTCACAGCCCGAGGTGGCATCTCAATCATCTGAGTTTCTAGATATTTTAATTCTTCCTCCTTTAAACCCGCACCTTTCGATTGCCTCTGCTGAGCTTGATCTCGCTGCAAATACTTAAAAGTCTTGTCAATATCCAGTTCAATTTGCTTGTATTCCTCGCGAGTCACGGCGTAAAGCTTGCGGCTGTCGTGATAAGCGCGAAGAATCTTATTTCGGTACAGAAACAAATCCATAAAATCACTGTACCGCGTCTCATCCCAGATTTCATCAGTTGTCGGACTGTTGAAAAACCAGATAATAACGTGGCAGTCGGTATCTTGCCGACTCGGATTGCCGTATTCTAAAATCGGGCTACCGAACAATTCGCCTTGACGGTAAAAATCGGGCAGATTTTGACCAGAAATCAACTTTTCTAGACACTGTTTGCCTAAACTTCTGAGAAACTGCGAATCTGCCCGCGCCGCCTGATTTTGTTCGACACTCAGCCAAGCTGTAAGCAGCAGAGTTTGCCCGAAATAACTCTGCACGAAATCCGGTAGCAAGCAGTTATCGGGATTAAATTCCTTGAAGATGCTAACATCGACAGCAGGTGTTTTAATGCCGTTAACTTTTTCGGGAACAAAAATTTTTAAACCCAGGGCATAGCTGTCATCAATTCGCAGCGGTAGGGCAAAACCCTTGACAGGAATTTGCTGATTCTCAACCGAAATCTCCTTAGCAAAGGCAAGGGAATTGCGGTTGCCAACAACTTGTTTATTAATTAGGTTAACTCGGAAGCCGACAGGTTCCTCTTTTTTGTGCAAATAGCTGTCCTTAAATTTTGTAGTGACTGCTAATTTAGTTTGCAAAATCTCATCGCACTTCTGCCACAAACTGGCGGATTCCACAGGGGAATTTGACTCTGATTCTAGGGCGTTGCAGAGGTGAAAGGCAAATAAATAAACGTTGGGGGCATAGATTTTGCTAGTTGGAGTCATTGCTGGTATCTGATTGATTATTTGCTGCGATTTCTTGAAGTTTTTTGTAGCTATCTTCAATGCTGGTACGCAGAGTTTGAGTGATATTGGTTAGCGGCGGTGTTGTACTTGGGGTGGGTTCGCCCGCATCGTCGAAATCTTTTCGCAGACAATCTCTTAATTGTTCTCCTAAGTCGCGTTGTATACACCAATTTTTGATAGCTTCAGCAATTGAAGATTCATTATCTGCTAAGTTGGCTATTTCGTCTTCTAAGTTTGGTAAATCGCGCCATGCTTCCGGCAAGAAAATGCTCTGTTCTTCCTTCAGCCAGTATAGAAAGGTAGCGATATCTTTGTGAATTTTCACTGTAAAATCCTCCGTTAATAAAATGTGATTTACTTGGGCGGGCATTGTCAGCTAGTGGTGTCAATCAACACGCTCTTTCCCGAAGTCCGGCAGGGAATGAATTCCCTGCCTCAAAGCGAAAGTCCTCTGAAGAGGACTAATACCAAATTTAGCTTAAGTACCCCATTTATCTTGCTTGTCTGCGGAGGCAGACTTAGTTTAACAAGTAGCGGTTGTAACCGCCGAATCATAAAGGAGGTGAATAACTCGAATTAAGTATAACTCTTCAGTCCTCTTCAGAGGACTTTCGCTATTAGCCAGGGAATTCATTCCCTGGCGGCCTTTCGGTTTAACCTAAAACCATTATAATACCCACCCGATCTAATATCCAGTAGCACAGAATGCCGCCCAATACTTAGGATGAACAAAAGGCTGCTTACCTTTGGGTATATAACTTAACCACTCTTTCACACTTTCTCTAGATTTTTCATCTAAATTTAACAATCCTACCCAAACTCGAAAATCCTCCATACTCACCCCGCGCATCCAGTTTTGCGCCGCATTCAAAGCGAGGGCTACTGAATCTGCATCCGGCAATTCCTGATAAAATTTAATCATCAAAATTGCGGTGGCAAAATCATCGACAGCCCACAGACTGCTGACAACATTCATGCTACCCGCATACAAGAAACCGCTGGGTAAACCAATGTATTCATCCGTCATTGCGGTTGAGGTGGTTAACCCGGTTTCGCAGGCGGAAAGTGTGACGAGACTGCACTGCGGTAACTGCAAATCAGCAAAGATTTCTCGCAGGGTGAGGCATTTTTCTGGGATGGCTTTTCTGCCGCTGCGTAGGGTGACATAGCGCTGTTTTTCAGCGGGCTGATTTGACTCTGGGGGCGGGGGTGAGGTTTGCGGTTCCAGGGAATCGGCTAAGACTAGGGATGACTGCAGCGGATTGTCAAAGTTGAATACGCCGTGACAGGAAAAGTGCAGGTAGTTGGCGCTTGAGAGGTTTTCTCGGTTTTCGTTGAGGGCGGTTTTTGTGGCTTGTTTTTTGAGTAAAATTTGATGCGGATTGAATCGGGTTTTGATGGTTTCTACCTCCATGTCGGCGTTGAATAAGTCTTCGGTGGGATTCTGGAGGGCAAATAGTTGTTGTTGATTTGGTGGGGGGGAGTTTCTGGTGGTGATGCGATTTTTTACGAGTTCCAGCAGTTGCAAGCTGGGGGCGTATTTTACGCCTGCGGGGAAGCAGTCTAACAAGTACCTCGTAGGGGCGGTGCCCCCGTGCCCGCCCTCTGAGGTGAATTGTAGGGCGTGGAGGGGGAATAGGTGCAGGTAGCGGTGGGGTACTAGGATTAGTTGTTTGCAGTTGGGGGGGATGTGGGCGATTATCTCGTTTAGTCGCAGGATTTCTGAGAGTTTTTGGAGTTTTTGGGATAGGGTTTTTTGCCAGGTTGTGTTGGTGTTTTTGTTGCGGTATTCGTCGAGATAGTTGTTTTTCCAGGTTTCTAATTCGGCTATTTCGGTTGTAGTATATGTGACTGGTTTTATGCTGTCGCGGGTGATGATGAAGGCTGATCCGCCCCAGCTATCCTCGGAGTTGGAGTTATTGCCGATGTACCATTCTATGATTGCTGTTTCGGTGTCTAAGGTTTGTTGGAATTTGGTGATGTCGATGGGTTCGACTTTTTGAGTTAGGGTGAATTCTGGTTCTCGCTGTTTTATCTGTTCCAGCAGTTGTGTTAGTTGCTGTGATGTTGTTTCTAATTTGGCTTTTTGTTGTTGGAAATATTCGGGGCTGAGGCTGCGGGTTTGGGTTATGCGTTGTGAGGGAGAGGGCGGGCACGGGGGCACCGCCCCTACAACGGGGGGAGAAAGAGGGGGAGGAGATGGGGTTTCTGTTTCTAGGAATTGTTGGGAGGCTGCGATTTGGCGGCGCAGGTTTTGGAGTTGCTGTTTCTCGGTTTCGGTGGCTGTTTTGGGGTAGATTTCGCTGTTGGTGAAGAGTTCGACTAGGTAGCGGGATTTGCTGCGTTCGATTGTTTGCAGGGCTTTGTCATATTGTTGGTGATTGATGCAGGATTGCATCATTTTTTCGTAGACATCGAGATTTTCTTCGATAATTTCTCGTTTGCGGTTGTCCGAGGTTATCCACTCGCGGGTTTGTTCGACTGCTTCGATGGCTTTTTCGTAGCCGAATATGCCTGTTTCCCACAAGCTTTCTGCAAATCCTAAATTGCCTAGATTTCTGCCTGTTCTCAGACAGTCAATTGGCAAAGTTGTGGGAGTGCAAACTTGTAAACCAGCTTCATAAAACTTGATCGCCTTTTCGATATTCTCATCCCGTTCTCCTTTGATTCTGTCACTGTAAGCATTTGCCAAATTATTTTGAGTCGGTGCCCAATCTTGGGGAAAAGCATCGCGGGTGTAAACTTGTAAAGCTGCTTCAAAAAATGCGATCGCCCTTTCGATATTCTCATCCCGTTCTCCTTTGATCCTGTTACGGTAAGCTTCTCCTAAATTATTTTGAGTCATCGCCCATTGTTGCGGGAAAGCTGCGCGGGTGTAAACTTCACTAGCTGCTTCAAAAAATGGGATCGCCCTTTCGATATCCTCACCCCGTTCTCCTTTGATTCTGTCAATGTAAGCAATTGCCAAATTATTTTGAGTCATCGCCCAATCTTGCGGAAAAGCTGCGCGGGTGTAAACTTGTAAAGCTGCTTCATAAAATGCGATCGCCTTTTCGATATTCTCACCCCCTTCTCCCTTGATTCTGTCACTGTAAGCATTTGCCAAATTATTTTGAGTCATCGCCCAATTTTGCGGGAAAGCATCGCGGGTGTAAACTTCACTCGCTGCTTCAAAAAATGCAATCGCCTTTTCGATATTCTCACCCCGTTCTCCTTTGATTCTGTTACGGTAAGCTTCTCCCAAATTATTGTGAGTACCTGCCCATTGTTCCGGAAAAGCAGGGCGGGTATAAACTTCACTAGCTGCTTCAAAAAATGCGATTGCCCTTTCGATATTCTCACCCCGTTCTCCCTTGATTCTGTCACTGTAAGAATTTGCCAAATTATTTTGAGTCATCGCCCAATTTTGCGGGAAAGCATCGCGGGTGTAAACTTCACTAGCTGCTTGATAAAATGCGATCGCCTTTTCGATATTCTCACCCCGTTCTCCTTTGATTCTGTTATTGTAAGCATTTGCCAAATTATTTTGAATAGCTGCCCATTGTTCCGGGAAAGCAGGGCGGCTGTAAACTTCACTAGCTGCTTCATAAAATGCGATCGCTTTTTCTAGATTATCCTGCCTTTCTCCTTTGATTCTGTTCCTGTAAGCATTTGCTAAATTATTTTGAATATCTCCCCATTTTTCGGGATCATCATATCGGTTAAAAATTTTCATGACCACCTCGTAGCCTGCAATGGCAATTTCCATATTGCTGCTTTTGCTACCCTGTGGAAACTGTGCAATCAAGTTACTGAAGTTGAAAATATTAATAATAATGTCTCTAGCTTGGCGGGAATTCTTTTCTGCTATTATTTTAGTTGCCCACTTCCGTAAAAATCCCGCAAAATCATCATCTATCCGTTTTCCCTTGGCTTTCAGGATGGCGATTTGTGCTTCTTCGTTGGGGGAGTTGATCAGGGATTCGATCAGGTCGAAATAGGTTTGTTTTTTGCTTTTCATTGCACTACCCATGTTTGAGATATTTTACATTTTTTGCGCGGGAAAAACCAGGGATTTTTGCACAATACCTTTACCCAGATTTTGTAGGGGCGGGTTCCACCAACAATATCTAACGAATACCAACAATCTAGATAAACCCGCCCCCCACCACCGATCGCCCACATCAACCTGGAATTTGCATCGCATCGGAAAATGTAGGTTGGTATTTTTCGTTGGGGGGGGCGGGTTTTCGAGATTGTCGATTATTGACGATTATGGTTGGTGAACCCGCCCCTACAAGCACCATGTACATTGTGATTTATGGTTGGGTGGGGGCGGGTTTATCAGATTGTCGATTATTGGCAATTATGGTTGGTAAAACCCGCCCCTACAGTTTCCCCGAAATCACCTAATCCGGCTAATTACCCCAACCCTTCAACTAACAAATTGCGAGCACTTTCCAACGCTTCCTGCAACTTACTTGCATCGCGTCCCCCAGCTTGCGCCAAATTCGGTCGCCCGCCGCCTTTTCCGCCGCAAATTTGAGCAATTCCCCCGATAAACTTGCCAGCTTGCAATCCTTTCTTATTGACTTCAGGACTAAAAGCTGCTACCAAACTTACCTTGTCCGGTTCAGGAATTGATGCCAAAACAACCGCAGCATTTCCTAACTTTTGCTGCAATCTTTCCGCCGCAGTTTTCAGCGCTTCTGTATCCACATCTCCCAATTGAGCTACAATGATTTTGAATTCGCCGAGATCCTCCGCCGCACTCAGCAACTGGTCGGATTTCGCGATCGCCAATTCCGACTTCACAGCAGCCAAATGTTTCTGAGTATCCTTCAACTCATTCTGCAAATTAGTAATCCGGTTCGGCAATTCTTCAGGCTTCGCCTTAAATCGATCGCCCAAATCGCGCACCACCTTATCCCGCACATTCAAATAGTCCAAAACAGCTTGGCCGGAAACCGCTTCAATCCTGCGAGTTCCCGCCGCTACCCCCGCTTCGGAAACAATCTTAAACAGCCCGATTTCTGCGGTATTGCTGACGTGAGTTCCGCCGCACAATTCCATCGAAACGCCGGGAAAATCGATTACCCGCACCACATCGCCGTACTTCTCGCCAAACATCGCAGTCGCGCCTTTTTCTCTCGCAAGGGCGATCGGCATTTCTGCAACGACCGCAGCGTGCGCCTCAGCAATCCAACTATTAACTAAATCCTCAATTTTCTGCAACTCTTCTGCTGTGACAGCGCGCGGAGAATTGAAATCAAACCGCAATCTTTCTGACGATACCAGCGAACCAGCTTGCGAAATCGAATCGTCTACAATTTTCCGCAAAGCTGATTGTAATAAGTGAGTTGCTGTGTGGTTAGCCTGAATTCGGCGGCGACCGCTATTGTCAATCTTCGCAGTAATACTATCGCCAACTCTCAGCGTTCCCCGTTCCACAAAGCCGAAATGCACGAAGAAATCCGATTCCTTCTTCACATCATCAACTCTTACTAACAAACCCTCTCCCTTCTCTCCCTGAATGCTGCCATTCAAATAACCTTTATCCCCAATTTGTCCGCCGGATTCTGCATAAAACGGCGTTTGGTTCAAAACAACTTGTACCTCAGTACCCGCCGTTGCTTCCTCCACAGATTTGCCGTCAACCAAGATAACTTCCACCTCAGCTAAACTCGACAATTCAGCATAACCGACAAACTCAGTTCCTTGGATTGTTTCAGCCAACTTATCCAAAGAACCCTGCACCGTCAAATCGATTGTTTGGCGAGCATTTTTAGCGCGAATTTGCTGTTCCTCCATCGCCGCTTCAAAGCCGTCCAAATCCACAGAAATTCCCTGTTCCTCAGCAATTTCTTGAGTCAGTTCTAAGGGGAAACCGTAGGTATCGTAAAGAGTGAAAGCATCTTGACCAGAAATCTCTACTGTGGGGAGTAGGGGTTGGGCATCTTGCCCGCCCTGAGAAACCGACAGGCGAGACGCCTGTTCCACAAGAGCTTTTTTGAGAATTTCCTCCAGCAGCTTCTCTCCGCGTTCCAAAGTCTTGAGAAACTGCGCCTCTTCCCTTGCCAATTCCGCCTTAATTTGAGCTTCCCGCTGCCGCACGTTCGGATAAGCAGCTTCCGAAAGGGCGATCGCACTTTCAGCCACCCGCACCGTAAATTCGCCCTGAATTCCAATCAGCCGCCCGTGGCGCACCACCCGGCGAATCAACCGGCGCAAAATGTAACCCCGACCAACATTCGACGCGCGAATTTCGTCTGCAATCATGTGCACCACAGACCGAATGTGATCGCCAATTACTTTCAACGAAACCTTGACTTTTTCATCGCTATTGTGGTAATCAATTCCGGCAAGTTCTGCGGCAGATTGAACGATGGGAAAAATCAAATCTGTTTCGTAATTATTGGGGACTTTCTGGAGGATTTGCGCCATCCGTTCCAATCCCATGCCAGTATCAATATTTTGATTTTGCAGGGGTGTTAAATTGCCCTCTGCATCTTTATTGTACTGCATGAAAACCAGGTTGTAGAATTCAATAAACCTGGTATCATCTTCGAGGTCAATCTTGTCGCCTCTCTCTGGGTGAAAATCATAGTAAATCTCCGAACACGGGCCGCAGGGGCCAGTCGGGCCGGATTGCCAGAAATTGTCATCTTCTCCCATGCGTTGAATCCGATCGCCCGGAATGCCAATTTCATCGCGCCAAATCGCAAAAGCTTCGTCATCTTCTCGGAAAACGCTAACAACCAAATTCGACGCTGGTAAACCGAAAACTTCCGTGGAAAGTTCCCACGCCCAGGCGATCGCCTGTTTCTTGAAATAATCCCCGAAACTGAAGTTGCCCAACATCTCAAAAAACGTGTGGTGGCGGGCGGTGCGGCCGACGTTTTCGATGTCGTTGGTGCGGATACACTTTTGAGAAGTCGTGGCGCGCGGTGATTCGGCGGTGCGCTGTCCGAGGAATATCGGCTTGAATTGTAGCATTCCGGCGATCGTCAGCAACACCGTCGGATCTTCGGGCACCAAAGAAGCACTCGGCAATATCTTATGTCCCCGCTGGGCATAAAACTGGAGAAACGTTTCGCGGATTTGGCTACCACTGAGAAACTTAGGAGAAATAGTCATGACAAGAACTGTTAAGTATGTAAAGATGTAGCAACAATAGAATTTATAGGACTTTTGCACGGGTGTCCAGAAACCGGGTTTTTCAACCAAAATACTTGCTTAAAATCCTCAATCTCGGTGAAAAAACCCGGTTTCTTTGTTCGGAGTGCGTGAGTGCTAACTTACATCTATTTGGATATTCATATCATTATACTTAGTAATGTAAAGACCTATCAAGTTTTGCAAATTGTGCTTTACTCCTCGGAAAGCTCATGCTAACTTAATAATAGACACCGGGACAGAAAGAGAAAGGAGGTCGCTATATTTAGAAAGAAAGTTCGAGGATATAGACATGGTGTCTCCGGTCTAGATTCCCAGGCGCAGCAGAAATTAACCGAACAAAACTTGGAATAGTGGCGAACTGCCGATCGAGCAGTCAAGCCAAACCGCAGTCAAGTAAGACTTAGTTGTCGTTGCGGATTAAAAGTAAAGCTGCACAAGTTGTACACCCTAGTAAGTAAAAGTTCTCCACCGGAAACACATCTCGTTTGTTAGAAAAAACAAAGTTCTCATATTATTGGGTCTGATCGCTGTCGATCGGGCCCTATGAATTTTTATAGGGCGATCGCAGGATTCGAGGATTCGAGGGGGAGAGATCGGCCGAGTTCGACTGTATAAGTGCTTTCTGGTCAAAGGCAACATCCCTCGGAGCCGATCGGCGAGCGATCAGTGCAGCCTTGGAGTTATATATTATATATAATGGGACGTGGAGCAAGCCCACCCGCTTTTTGCCGGGACTCCAGCGCTGTGGTATGAGGCACTGTCAAGATGGGATATCATTGAGGATGTCACTCAAGACATTAAAACCTACCCGGCTGTGCTGTATAGCAGGAAAGTCTACGCTCCTCTGAGCTTGCTGCAAGCCAAGGATAGCCAACCGCCATTTTTGGTGACAAGACCAGGCTCAAAAATTTGAATCTCAGGATATTTAGAGTCAAAACTCTAAAAAATCCCATCCCCGACGCAGGGGTGAGAGTTCAAAAAATAACAGCCCGCCCCGTCAAAAAAGCTAGTGCCACCAACAACGCTAGTAAATCACTAGCACAGTTCTTAAACTCACAATTTCCGGAGATTCCAGGTGCAAGTATGGCCGAAATAACTAAAGAAGAAATGCGCGAACGGCTGGGAAATATTGACCAGATCCGGGATATAATTTTCGGGGCGCAGCTTAGAGAATACGACAATCGCTTCGATAAAATAGATTCCGACTTGTCGATGATGCAGCAAGATATGCAAACTCGCATCGAACAAGTAAAAACAGTTCTTTCAGGAGAAATGAGGGCTGCAGTTGATTCGCTAGAAAAGAAAGTTAAATCGCTCACCTCAAACACCCAAGAAGAAAGTGCAGACATCCGTCAGCAAGTCGATCGCATTAACCGCAAATTCTCCAGCAGCGTGGAAGCCCTGGACGAGGCTATAGACAATCAAACCAGTTCGCTTCGCGACGAACTCTCCAAAACCAGAGATCGACTATCTGAAGAAAGCCGCACTTTGAAAACACAGGTCTTTGAAGAGCTCGATCGCCGCTTTTCCATGCTCAGAGATGTTAAAGTTTCTAGAGACGACATGGCAGAAATTCTGTTTGAACTCGGCATGAGGCTCAAAGGAACAGAATTTGTACCCGAACTTAAAGGCGTTGCGGATAATAAGTTAAATACCGAATTTCTGTTGCCGGAGCGCCACCATCACGGATAATAACGCATGGCTTTACCGAAAGAAAATCCGGCTGACACAAATGAGTTAGAGGGTTTTGTTTCTCAACCTGACGAGTCTGCTGCGGATGCAGCAACCCAGCTAGAACCCTTGCTGAATCTGTTAGTAGATCTCAAAATTTTTGCGGGTTCCAACCAGCAAAATGCAGAGCCCGAAGATGACAGCAGCGGAGAAAATAATCAAGCTGGGGCCCTCGGCGGGTTGATGGATTTGTTAGGTATTTCGGAGCAAGCGCCAGAGGAAGTGGCAGCGAGTGTACCCGAAACAGGATCTCGCCAACCGGAGTCGGGCGATGCCCCACCTGTTGCAGACGAGTTCCAAAGTTTGCTATTCGCTACTCACAAACTCAACAGTTCAGAACTGGAAAAAGACTATTCCTCAGCTAAAACTATAGATGTTTCCGCGATCGCCCAGCCGGATTTGGAGGAGGAATCACAGCCTGTCGAAGAATTGTCTAACTTGACAATGAAAGATTCTCTACAGTACGTACAGGCTCAAAAATCTTACGGGTTCGATCGGCATTTACAGGATGTTTCCGCAACCGATTCCGAGTCAAAATCCTCGGAAATTCCCAATGAATTCATAGTTTCCACAGTCTCAGATCCACCAGAAACTGCATATTTAAATGCTGCGGTGGCTTTGCCTCTAGAAATTCCCAACTTACGAGAACAGCCCGCAGAAATATTAGGTCAAATTAAACAGGATTTAAATGAAGCCGACAGCGCGATGGAAAGGCTGCAAAATCTGATGTTCGGCTCAAAAATGTCGGATATAGAGCAAGTCAAAAATCTTCTGGCAGAAAACGACTTGCCGGGGGTGCGCCACCTGATGGGAACAATCAACGATAAATTAGGAAAATTGGAGCACCAAATCTACGAACCCCAAGAGTTGATTCAGTTGATGCTGCCTTGGATCGCAGAAATTCTCAGCCGCAAAATTGCCGATTCCAGAGAAGAAGTTGTCAAGGCGATGGTGCCAATTATTGACGAAGTGATCAGGGCAAAAACTCAGGAAAACAAGTCGGCAATGAGTGCGGCAATAGCTGAGTTGCTTCCCGACGCACTTTCTCAACAAATAGTGAATTCGCCAGCGGATATTGCCAAGGCGATCGCCCCAGAAATTGGTCTGGCAATTAAAGAGCAAATTCGCCTTGACCAAGAGTCGATCGCCCAAGCCCTCGCCCCCGAAATGGGCAAAGCGATTACAGCCCAAATAAAACTCGAACGCGACTCTATGGTGGATGCCCTCTATCCCGTAATTGGCAATACTATTTCCCGATACATGGCAGAAGCTATCAAGACAATCAATGAAAAAGTGTCAAATGCCCTCAGCGTCGAAGGAGTTCAGCGCAAAATTCGCTCCAAAGTACAAGGAGTCTCCGAAGCTGAATTAATCCTCAAAGAATCAATACCCTTTACCGTCCAAGCAGCATTCTTAATTCATAAAGCATCAGGCTTGGTTATTTCCGAAGTTCAAAACTCAGAAAGCTACCAGTTAGAATCAGAAATGGTAGCAGGAATGCTGACAGCTATTCGCAGCTTTGTTAACGAGTGCATCGTGCAGCCGGGAGAAATTTCCGAACTCAATCAAATTGAATACGGCGACTCAAAAATTATGCTAGAAGTAGCGGGATATTGCTACATGGCCGTCGTGATAAAAGGAGAACCGCCACAGTCGTTCATCAACAAACTGCGGCAAACAGTTAGTAATCTCATCCTTAATTATGCTAAAGTAATTCACGAGTTTAATGGCGACCCCGGTACTATACCGGAGTCGCTGCACCCGTGCATAAAAAGTTTATTCGACCCGCTGCAAAAAGAAAAATCAACAAAACCCCCGATCGCCCTAGCGGCTATCAGTTTAGCCGCCCTGAGCTTAATCTTAGTACCTTGGGGGATTTATCAGTATCGCAGCAACATTTACCGTCGCCTCGAAGCAAATGCCCTGGCAGCTTTAGCATCCACTCCCCAATTAGCAGTTTACCGCTTAGATGTTGCAGTTGATGGCAAAACTTTAAAGCTAACCGGAAAGTTGCCAAATCAAGAATTGCGGGCACAAGCTGCAAAAATAGCCGCATCAACTGCACCGAAATTGCAATTAGATAATAGAATTCTAGCTGTAGATGTCCCCCCAGATCCAGTTTTGACGGCGGCCGAGGTACAGCGGATTACCGCTGTTTTGAATCAGAAAGAGGGCCTTTCTATTTCTACGCGGTATGGCGATCGCAAAGTTACAGTAGAGGGTACTGTTAGAGACGGTGCAGACGCACAGAAAATAGCTCAGTCCCTGAAGCAGATTCCCGGTGTTCAATCGGTGATTAGCACAATTAAATTAGATCCGCTGAAAATTACAAGCCGCATTTACTTCCAGCAAGGAACGGCAAAATTAGACCCTACATACGGAGAAATCATCGCCAGTGTCAAAAATTTCATGGATCAATATCCTCAAAAACAGATTAAGATAATTGGGCACAGCGATCGAACTGGGGAAATTTCTACAAATCAACAGTTGTCGCTGAGGCGTGCCGCAGCAGTGCGAGATGCTTTAGTGCGGCAGGGTGCTGACCCAAAGCGCCTCCAAACGGTTGGCATCCCCCATCCTCCTGCCGACGTGGAACCCAATCAACCACGACTTTTAAGCAGATGCGTGGTATTTGAACCAATAACTAACACCATAAACAGTAAATAATTATGTCAGTTACTATAGCTAAAAAAATGTGTATGATCGGCGATTTTGGTGTGGGCAAAACCAGCCTGATCCGCCGTTTTGTCGATCGGCAATTCACCGACCAATACCTCTCCACCGTGGGAGTAAAAATTTCTCGCAAAAACGTAGAATTAGAAAACGTAAAACAGCGGGAAAACGTGACTGCACAGTTGCTGATTTGGGACTTAGAAGGGCATACAAAATTCAAAGGAATAGCACCTACTTACTTGCAGGGAGCTAGTGGCGTTTTAATCGTTGCCGATGTCAGCCGATCCGAAACAGTTGAGCGAATCTCCGAACACATTCAGCTTTATTCTTCCGTCAATCCTAAAGGGTCAATTATCGTCGCTTTGAACAAAGTAGACTTAATTGACGAGGAAAAATTGGCGCTGCTAGTGGAAATGTCCCATGCGATAGGTCAAGACAAAGTAATAGCAGTTTGCACGACATCTGCTAAAACCGGCAAAGACGTTGACGAAATTTTCTACAAACTAGCTTACACAATGGTAGAACAAGTATGAACCCCCTGTTAAGAAAGCTGTTAGGCCCGCGACAAACACAGTATTTTCTAGTAAATCACCATTTCATCATTCAGGAAACCTCCGCCGAAGTGCAGCATTATGCCGATACTCCGGGCGACGCGATACCAGGTGCAGATGCTCGCCTGAGTTTTCCCGAACTGATTGGCATTGAAAATATCCTCATGTCTATCATTATGGGACGGCTCCCTGGTTTTGAAATCAAAGGTATCGCTCGGTTTGCAGACCCGAACCGCCCTTTATACTTTGATATGTTGGCTATCAAATATGAAGAAGAACAAGAATATGTGCCAAGTAAATTGCTAATTTTGATTGAAGATACCACCGAAAAGATGGTAATGAAGCAATCGTTGATTCAGAGGGCGAATGAAGCTAATCTGTTGGTTAGTGCCTTAGCCGCTTCTAAAGATTATATAGATAAAGTTATTCGTTCGATGGGCGATGCTTTGTTGGTGACAACAACATTAGGAACTATCAAAACAATCAATCAATCGGCCCAATGGTTATTTGGGTATAGCGAAGCAGAATTAATTGGCCATCCCCTGTGTTTAATATTAGTAGAAGAAACATTAATTTACCAAGCTCGCCACCGCTATATTTTGTCTCAGAAAGAGCTGCGTAGAGAACTAGAAATAGTCTGCACTACTAAAGCAGGAGAAGAAATTTGGGTAGAATTTTCCTGTTCGGCAATTCAGACAGAATTAGAGGGACTTTACGATTTCATTTATATAGGCAGGGACATCACAGAACGCAAACAACAAGAAATAGAAATTCGTCGCTCTTTGGCAAAAGAGCAAGAACTCAGACAGGTAAAATCTCGTTTTTTCTCGATGATCGCTCACGAATTCGGCAATCCTTTAAATACAATATTATTTGCTACTAAAATCCTCCAAGACTACGGCGACGAAATCACCCACGAGGAAAAACAAGAATACCTCGCACACGTTAAATCCGCATCTAAACACATGGCTCAGCTATTAGATGACGTGCGGTTGCTCAGCAGCGCCGAAGCCGGAAAACTCGAATTCTATCCCGCACCAGTTGACTTAAAAAAATTTTGCAGCGAGTTAGTAGAATCAATTAAAATTAGTTATGGAAAAAATCATACAATTAACTTTATTTATCAAGAATTAGTTACGCCAGCTAAAAAATATGATACCGACTCGCAGGAAACGCAACATTTGCCCGCACTAGATCCAAAATTGCTGCGGCACATCTTGACAAATTTGCTGTCAAATGCTGTCAAATATTCGCCGATCGACAGCAATATTTATTTTGAATTAAATTGTCAGAATAATGAAGAAGCCACATTTAAAATTAAAGACGCAGGCATTGGCATTCCTATCGAAGACCAAGAACAACTCTTTGAATCTTATTATCGAGCCAAAAATGTCGGAAAAATACCCGGTACAGGACTGGGTTTATCCATAGTCAAGCAGTGTGTAGATTTGCACGGAGGTCAAATCGAATTTTCCAGCGAGATCGGGTTAGGCACTACCTTTATAGTCAGAATTCCCTTTGAGAAACAGAGATAAATAGATGGATTTTCGATTATTCGATACACAGGGCGCATTCACTACTAAGAATCTCACATGAAAACCTTGTTTAAAAAACTGTTAGTTCCCCACCACTTGGAGTACCTAGCACTGGATAAAGATTTTTTAATCCAAGAGAAGTCTCTCAAAGTGGAGCGGTTCGGCGACTTTCCCGATGAAGTAGTCGCCGGCAACGATGTCCGCATTCCCTTCCCCGAATTGGTGGGAACTGAAGAAATTTTAATCGATATTTTTGAAAGACGTTTGCCAAATTTTGAATTAAAAGCGATCACGCGGGTATTAGAAAATGGCTCGCGGCTTTATTTTGATATGTATATCGTGCAGTTCACCAATGACGAGAATTATCAGAGATTAATTATATTTTTTCAAGACGTAAGCGACAGGATGGCTTTAGAACAAACTCTAGTCCAAGCTACCAATGAAATGGATATTTTATTGAGTACCTTAGCCGCTACTAATAATTATGTTGAAAAAATTATTACTTCAATGGCAGAAGTTTTGTTGGTAACAACAGCCTCGGGAAAAATAAAAAAACTCAATCAAGCTGCTCAAGATTTGTTCGGTTACAGCGAATCAGAATTAGTAGGCCAGCAAATAGAAGTTCTTGCTGCTGTGGGCGCATCTTTGCAAGCAGTCAGTCAATATCCGCCTCAACAATCTCGAACTAACACTGAAGTAATTTGCACGGCAAAAAGCGGAGAAAAGCTCACCGTTTCGTTTTCCTGTACGGCGATTCCGACGGACATTAAAGGCATTTCTGGATCTTCGCCCGCCGTTCAAGATTTCGTGTACATCGGCCGCGATGTCACAGATAGACAGCGCGCCCGCAAGCGAAAAACAGCTCAGTACGTCACCACTCGCATCCTGTCGGCATCCGAAACAATCAAAAAAGCTATAGCAGCAATTCTCCCCGTAATTTGCGACAGCTTGGGATGGGATACCGCCGAACTGTGGATGCCTGAAGCTGGGGAAAAACTGCTGTCAGGAAGTAAGAGAATAACTGCGGTTTCCGACCCCAATTTGCTTCGCTGCGTCGCCAGTTGGACAAAACGCTCAGTTTCTATCCCCAAATTTGCCGAATTTACCGAACAAATGACTTGTGCGTTTGGCGAAGGATTACCGGGTTTCGTTTGGGCTAGCGGTTCATCTCAGTGGATTGCCGATGTCACAAAAAGCGACAGTTGTATGCGCCGAGAAATAGCCGCAGAAGAAGGATTACACGGAGCTTTTGGTTTCCCAATTTTGGGCGACTACGAGGCGGAAACTTCTTCAAGAGCTGTGTTGGGGGTGATGACTTTTTTCAGCCGTGAAGTGCAGTGTTTTGATGAAGAATTGCTCCAGACAATGGCGACAATCGGCAGCCAAATCGGTCAATTTATCAAGCGCAAGCAAGCGGAAATAGCTTTGCGGGAAAGCGAAGAACAACTGCGAGACTTATTTGAAAATGCTACTGACTTAATTCAAAGTATAGGAGCGGACGGTCATTTTTTGTATGTAAATCGGGCTTGGCGGCAAACTCTGGGCTACACCGAAGCAGAAATTGCTCAAATGACTGTTTTTGATATTATTCATCCCAACAGTTCCCCAGAGTCTCTGGATATATTATATCAAGCTTTTACCCAAAAAACTGTAAATGAAAATACCTTGTATCCAGAATCGATTGAAGTAATATTTATCACTAAAGATCACGAACAAATTTTGTTGGAAGGCAGCCTAAGCTGTAAGTTTGCGGATGGTTCGCTAGTAGCGATTCGCGCTATTTTGCGAGACATTACTGCTCGAAAAATGACAGAAGACGCCCTGGCAAAATCTGTGTCCCTGCTGCAAGCAACTTTTGATTCTACTGCTGATGGTATTTTAGCTACTGACAGGAGCGGAAAAATAGTCACTTTCAATCGAGAATTTGTGGAAATGTGGGGCATACCTAACGAAGTGATGGCACTGCGAGATAACGCGGCAACGATCGCCTTTGTCCTGAACCAGCTCAAAGACCCCCAAGCATTTCAAGAGAGAATAGAATCGCTTGACGAGCAGCCCGAAGCCGAAAGTTACGATTTGTTGGAATTTCAAGACGGCAGATTTTTTGAACGCTATTCGGAACCGCAGCGGCTGG
Source organism: Microcoleus sp. B9-D4 (assembly GCF_036705105.1). Lineage (NCBI taxonomy): Bacteria > Bacillati > Cyanobacteriota > Cyanophyceae > Oscillatoriales > Microcoleaceae > Microcoleus > Microcoleus sp. B9-D4. The sequence continues at coordinate 35,675 of NZ_JAUBTS010000001.1, read as the reverse complement.
GAGATAAAATTATCGGCCGAGTCTGGAGTTATCACGACATTACGGAACGCAAGCAAGCAGAAGATGCCCTGCGGGAAGAACAAGAAAAATCCGAAAAGCTGCTGTTAAATATCCTGCCCAAGGCAATAGCAGAACGCCTTAAGCAAAACGAAACTACTATTGCCGAATACTTTCCAGAAGTGACTGTTTTGTTCGCAGACATTGTAGGGTTTACTGCTTTGTCTGCCCTCATGAATCCGATCGAGCTTGTGGAGCTCCTCAATAAGATTTTTTCAGGATTCGACCTTTTGTGCGAACAGCACGGCCTAGAGAAAATCAAGACCATCGGCGACGCATACATGGCGGTTGGAGGGCTGCCTGAACCCAGGGCAGACCACGCAGAGGCGATCGCCCAAATGGCCCTAGATATGCAAGCAGAAATAGCCAGATTTAATGCTAGCCATAATAAATATTTTAGCATTCGCATCGGCATTCACAGCGGCCCGGTTGTTGCCGGAGTAATTGGCATCAAAAAGTTTATTTACGATTTGTGGGGCGACACAGTAAATATTGCTTCCCGCATGGAATCTCACGGTTTGCCTTGGCGGATTCAAGTCAGCGAAACTACTTATAAGTTATTAGAACACAAATATGTATTTCAGGAGCGGGGAACTATTGAAGTTAAAGGCAAAGGGGGAATGAAAACTTATATTCTCATTGGTAGAAAATAATGCCGATCATCAGTCATAAGTCATCTGGCTGATGACTAAAAGTGTTGCTAAAGTTAATTAACAATACTTTTTGACCCAGACTAATGGAACTTGCTAATTTGTCGGCCAATTTACGATCGCCCGACGAAGCTGTCGATCGCCATCCTGTGACGGTTGCGCCCTCAACTTCCATCGGGGATGCGATCGCCCTGATGCGTCGGACGAACAACCATTGCCCACTGCCTAATTCACCTGCATTTCCCGACTCAAACGAAACTGTAAAAGCATTTATTAGTTGCGTCTTAGTTGTCGATAAAAATCAGCTAGTCGGACTGCTAAGCCCGGAAGATGTGCTCAACTTAGCTGCGACCGAATATGGATGGCAAGGCATGAAAGTTGCCGAGGCAATGACGCGGAATTTAATTGTCTTACAAGAATCAGAATTTACAGATATTACTACCGCATTTAAGCTATTTTGTCAATACTCGATCGATTACTTGCCAATTGTAGATGAACGGGGTCAGCCAGTAGGTTTAATCAGTGAAAAAAGTATTCGCCCCGCAATGTATAGCTGGATCGAGGCACTGCACCAAGAAGTGGCAAAACTCCAGGAACAATGCGAACTGTTAGAGGGCAATTGTGAACTAGAAAAAGTCAGCGATCGCCAAAATGCCGAAAATGCCCTGCAGCAGAGCGAGGCGCGCTACCAGGCGATTGTGGAAGACCAAACCGAACTGATTTGCCGCTACCTCCCCGACGGTAAAATAACTTTTGTCAATCAAGCTTACTGCCGTTATTTCGGCTTGCAGCCGATCGACTTACTGGGCAACAGCTTCATGACGCTGATCCCAGAACCAGACCGAGAACTTTTTCAACAGCAATATACTTCTGTGTCTCCCGACAACCCTATTTTTATCTGCGAACACCGAGTAATTTTGCCGAGCGGGGAAATTCGCTGGCAGCAGTGGATCGATCGGGCGATATTTGACGAGAGCGGACAAATCGTCGAGTATCAAGCAGCAGGCAGGGATGTCACGGATCGCAAACAAGCAGAAATCGCTTTGCAGCAGCTCAATGCAGAGTTAGAACGGAGAGTGCAGCAGCGGACACAATGGTACGAAATGGCAGTATCGGCCGGCAAAGTGGGGGTTTGGGACTGGAATTTGGAAACCGACGAAATCTACATTGCTCCGTCTTTGAAAGCTTTGTTGGGCTATCAAGACGTAGAGATTCCTAACCGCATGGAAAATTGGGCGTCTCACGTTCATCCCGACGATCGAGTTGTAGTCGCCGAAGCAGTAAATGCTTATCTAGAGGGTTTGACAGAAATTTATGAAGTAGAACACCGGATGCTGCGTAAAGACGGCAGCACCTGCTGGATACTTGCCCGCGGCAGCGCGATTCGATCGGCTTCTGGCAAGGCCTTCCGCCTGACTGGCACTGACACCGACATTACCGAGCGCAAATTGACCGAAGAAAAACTCCAAAACTCCGAAGCCGAACTGCTGGCGCTGTTTAACGCCATGACGGATATCGTGCTGGTTTTCGACGCAAGCGGTCGCTACCTCAAAATCGCCCCCACGGCCCCCGAACTGCTGTACAAACCTGCTCCTGAAGTGCTGGGCAAAACCCTCGCCGAAATCTTCCCAGAAGCGGAAGCTAATTTTGCCCTGGCCCACATTCGCCAAACATTGGCATCTGGGGAAACCCACAGAGTTGAATACAGGATGGAAATTGGCTGCAAATTATTTTGGTTTGATGCCAGTATTTCGCCACTGGATTGTGATCGGGTGATGTGGGTCGCGCGAGACATTACCGCTCGCAAACACGCAGAAGCTGCATTGCAAAAGAGTGAGGAAAAGTTTCGCAACTTATTTGACGATGCTCCGATCGCGCTTGGTTTGGTAAGCCTGCGCGACTTCCGCACGATTAAAGTCAATGAAGCTCACCGCCAGATGTTGGGCTACAGCGATTCGGAGTTGGCTAGCATGACTTTTAGTGAACTCACGCATCCAGAAGATTTACAAGCAGATGTAGAGGAAGTCAAGCAGTTGATCGGCGGCAATATTTCTCGCTTCCAAAGCGAAAAACGCTTGATTAAGAAGAATGGCGATCTGATGTGGGCAAACTTAACGGTGACGCTGATCCGCGATCGCGAGGGCATTCCTCTCTACAGCATGGGGGCGATCGAAGATATCAGTTATCGTAAGCGAGCAGAAATGGAATTTCAGCAGTTAAAAGAACGCCTGCAATTTTTGCTGGGTTCTAATCCGGCGGTAATTTTTACCGCCGCACCGACGGGGGACTTTTGTACTACTTACATCAGCGACAACGTTCAGACAATCGTTGGCTACGATCCCCAAGAATTGTTAGCAGATTGTAAATTTTGGTCGAGCCGGATTCACCCTGAAGATCGACCACAATTTCTCGTGAATTTTTTGGATTTATCCGAGGAAAAAAATTGCATTTGCGAGTATCGTTTTCTACACCAAGACGGAAGTTACCGCTGGCTAAGGACGGAACTAAAATTATTGGTTGACAGCATGGGCATTCCGATCGAAATTATTGGTTATGCCGCTGATATTAGCAATTCTAAATACGCCGAACTCGCTAGGGGGCAGCAGTTCGAGCAAGAACGGCTTGTGGAGGCGATCGCCCGTCGTGTCCGCCAGTCTTTGCAATTAGAGGAAATTCTCAACACCACGGTTGCCGAACTCCAGCAAGTATTATTAGCAGATCGAGTTTTGGTTTATCAACTTTTACCCAAAAGCGGCGGGCGAGTCATTGCTGAAGCCGTGGCAGAAGGATGCAGCCAACTCGTAGATAGATGTTTTGGCGAAGAGGTTTTTCCCCCTGACAGTTATCAGCTTTATTTGCAAGGGCGAATTTCTGCAATTTCCGAACTAGATTCTCCCAGCATTACACCTTGTGTGATGGAGTTTATGAAACAAATTCAAGTTAAGGCAAAGTTAGTAGTGCCGATTATTCAGCACAGCAAACTTTGGGGATTGCTGATTGCCCACCAATGCGATCGGCCTCGTGATTGGAAAGAATGGGAAATCAATTTATTTCAGCAGTTGGTGAATCAATTGGCGATCGCCATTCAGCAATCTTTACTTTACCAGCAACTGCAAGCTGAACTGAACGACCGCAAACAAGCGGAAGCAAATTTAAAAAACTCCCTCAGAGAAAAAGAAATTTTGCTCAAAGAAATTCACCACCGCGTCAAAAACAACCTTTGCGTAGTTGCCAGTCTGTTAGAATTGCAATCGAACACAGTTGCCGACCCGCAAGTAAGCAAAATGTTTGAAGAAAGTCAGAATCGCCTTTATTCTATGGCTCTGATTCACGAAAAACTGTACCGTTCGACTAATTTAGCGCAAATTAATTTTGGTGAATATCTCGAAGATTTGGTAAGTAATTTGTTTCACTCTTACAATATTAGCAACAACCAAATTCAGTTGCAGGTATTAGCTGAGCCAATTTCCCTAAATCTTGAAACCGCTACTCCCTGCGGTTTAATTGCCAATGAATTGGTTTCAAATACGCTGAAACACGCTTTTCCTGATGGCACAACTGGTACAGTTAGTGTAGAATGTTATCAAACGGGCGATCGAGAAATCAACCTCTTAGTTAAGGACAACGGCATTGGCTTTCCTCAAAACTTAGATTTTCGGAAAACTCACTCGATGGGGTTTCAAGTTGTCTGCACTTTAACCGAGCAGTTAGAAGGAACCATCGAAATATCCAGAGAATTTGGTACATCCTTTCACTTAAAATTTAACGAGTTAAACTACTTTCAAAGATTGTAAGAATATGAGTTTTGCCGAAAAACCAATTAAGATTTTGATTGTCGAAGACGAACTGTTAATTGCTAAAAATTTATCCCCAAAACTAGAGAAATTGGGATATCAAATCGCCGATATAGTTTCTTCAGGAGCGGATGCCATCCAGCGCGCCCACGAACTAAGACCCGATTTAATTTTAATGGATATAGTTATCAAAGGCGACATTGACGGCATAGAAACAGCAGCAATAATTAATCAAGAATTAGATATACCAATTATCTATACAACTGCCTATGCTGACGACGAAACTTTGCAGCGAGCCGAAAATACTGGTTCTTACGGCTACCTGCTCAAACCTTTTAAAGAAAGAGAAATGCACGCCACTATCAAGATAGCACTGAGCAAACATCAAGAAGCAGTTAGTTTGAAAAAATTAATGGCGTTAGCAGCAGAAAAAAGCGAAAATAGATCGCGCTTTATTTCTATGGCTTACCACGATTTAAACACTCCTTTAACTACTATACAGTTATCGGCTGAAATGCTAGAAGATAGCGACTCGCATAGACCCCCCGGAACTACCCATAAAAATGTCGCTCGCATTAAAAAAGCCGTCAGTAATATGAGTGGGTTGCTGGAAGATATTTTAATGCTTAGCAAAGCTGAAGCCGGCAAAATCTCCTTAAATTTAAATCAGATTAATGCGACGGATTTATGCAATTCTATTTTAGAAGAACTGCAACCTATCGTCACCGACAAACACCTAATACATTTCCGCAGTCACACAAATCCGCTGCACGCCAATCTTGATGCAAAACTACTGCACCACGTTCTGACTAATTTGCTTTCAAACGCCATTAAATATTCTCCAAACGGCGGCAAGGTAAGTTTAGACTTAAGCTGCGAAAACCAGCAAATAATTTTGTGCGTTCGAGATGAGGGAATTGGGATGACACCGGAATATCAAGAAAAACTATTTCAGCAGTTTGAACGGGGTGCTAATGTAGGCAACATTAAAGGATCGGGTTTGGGCCTCTGCATTGTCAAACACATAGTTGACCTGCACGGCGGTACAATAAGTGTGGAAAGTGCGATCGGCAAAGGTACTACATTTATTGTCGCGCTGCCTTTTTTAGTTAGTAGTCAGTAGTCAGTAGTCAGTAGTCAGTAGTCAGTAGTCATCTATCCTTCTTCCTTATTCCTTATTCCTGACATCCGTTACATCCGTTACAGAATCCGTTGCCGAACTTCCTTCTGCGATAAATCTATTGGGAGACAAAAGCTCGATCGCCCTATCTTCTTCTCCCCCCGCCGCCTTCGCAAATCGCTCAGCCAAAGCAGGTACAATCACCAAAGGATTGCTGAGACCCGAAAAAACGTGCAATCCAGGGCGATCGGCAATCGGCCCCACTACAGGCAAATTATCAGCGCTGAAGGCCACACTACACTCGTGCCAAGTTGCAGGTAAACCTGCCAAATCAGGCAAAACTTTGCTGATGCCTGCACGAATTGCCGTTTCGCTGGTTTCGCGATCGACTTTAGCATTCAAATCGCTCAAAGTGCGCGACAATTGCCCGATCCGCAAACTCCCATCATTAAACTGAATGGCACCCGAATCTAAAATCGGCGACAGCAACTCTTTACCAGGTTCATCCCAAAGAAAATCCACCTCATTTCTACTAGATTTAGCTTCCAATTCAAAACGTTTTAATACCGCAGGCATCACCAAAGTTCTGAGTTTCAAATCCACAGGTGCAGTTTCCAAAATTTCCGTGCGAGTAAAATAAACTCCGACAGAAAAACCAGCTAGCTTCAGTAAACTCCGACTCCAACCTCCAGCACAAACAACAGCATTTTCACAACGATAAATTCCCTGCGCCGTCTTGACTCCCGAAATCCGATTTCCCTCTTCTATAAACCCAATTACTTCAGCAAATTCTCTCGTTCCTCCCAACCGCAGAAACCCTTGACAATAAGCTTTATTTGTGGAACTCGGCGAAATGTGACCGTGACGCACAGTCAGAGCTCCGGCGATCGCACTTTTATTCAGCAAAGGTTCCAAATCGCCAGCTTCTGCAACACTCACAAGCTGCGGAACGATCGCAAAATGCGCGTAATTAGCCGCTACTTTTTCGGCATCATTGCCCGCATCAATTGTCAGCAACAAATCCAACTCGCGAAACTGAGTATCAGCATCTAATTCCGCTGATAAATGGCGGTGGCGTTCAATACCTTCCCGACACAATTGCCGAGTTAAATCAGTCGTTCCCGACCAATAAGCCAAGCCGCCATAACTAAAACGAGTAGCATTTTGCATGGTAGCATCTCGTTCCAAAAGCAGCACAGCAAAACCTTTTTTTGCCAGTTCGTAACTCAGTGCCGCACCCGTAATGCCACCGCCGACAACAATCCAATCGTAACTTTTCATGGGCAACTCAAAGGAAATGAAAATATCATGCTTAGATTTTAGCTTACGTTTTTTCGGCACCAATCGAAAAACCTCTACCTACAGGAAGAGGCTGCCTGCGATCGCCCTAACTGAAACTTCCACCCGTCGGGAGATGTTTGCGTAGAGATATTTTTCGTTCAATAGTAGGAATTAGAGTCAGCAAAAAATTAGAAATACCAGAGAGGTTTTTATGAGTATCGACAAACCAGGCAAAGATATGGAGCGCACTGTCAATCCGGGCGATCGTATTTCCGACGAACCGCAAACCATCGAAGAAAAAGCCCAGCAACTAGCGGTAGACCACGTACCCGACATCACGGGAGATACAGTTACAGTTCCAACTTATGTGATCGTCGAAGAACCGGATGGGGAAAAGAAAGCTTTGCACCACGTCAAAGACGCCGAGGAAATTTCCGACGTAATTCGGCAGGCCCGCGTTGACGAAAATGGCGAGCGGATTTGGGATTAAGTTCAATCCAATAAAAACGGCTTTGTTGTACAAAAGTTATCGGTATAAATCATGGAAACAAATCAAAGAAATAGTACGCCCTATCCCAATCTTCCGCCGATTTTAGAAAGTGACGACAGAGAGTATCGCGACGCCGGTATTACGAGTACGCTTTCAGTTGCAGGCCATCCCATCCACCCCATCATCGTCATCTTTCCGGTAGCCTTTTTAGTAGGAGCCGCCGGCACGGACATCGGTTATTGGCTGACAAGCGATCCGTTTTGGGCGAGAGCTTCGGTTTGGCTGATGGGTGTCGGTTTTGCTGCGGGGATTTTGGCCGCAATCACGGGCTTTTTAGATTTTTTCAAAGTTAAAAGAGTGCGCGAGCGCAGTGCCGGTTGGTTGCACATGGGCGGCAATGTGGCGGTTATGGTACTTACCCTGATTAACCTGGTGTTGCGACAAGGAAATCCGGCTGAGCCGATCGTATATACAGGTTTAGCAATATCGATCGTCGTGGCAACCTTGCTGGGCATTACAGGCTGGTTCGGCGGCGAACTAAGTTTTCGCCACAAAATCGGCGTCATTGGCCCTACGAGTCATAATTCCTAGCTTCCTGACCATTTGTAGTAGGGACTTCACTCCCTCTTCATTGGATAATTTAGGACTAAAGTCCTGACTACAAACCTATCGATAGTCGTTTGTAGTCAGGACTTCTTTTGTCAGTCAACAGTCAACAGTCAACAGTCAACAATCAACCGTTAATCTCATTAACTTCCCAAGAATTGACTTTGCCAGCCCCAGCTAAGGAAAAATAGCGCCTAGTAGATTCCGGCAAAATAGCTCCCGTCAACAAAGCATTATCTAAATTAGCTCCTATTAACGTCGCCTCGCTCAAATCTGCCGCCATCAAATCTGCTTGAGACAACTTTGCCCAATTCAGATTTGCCCCTCTCAAACAACTTCCCCTCAACTTAGCCCCGGTTAAGTTTGCACCCGCCAACTTCACCCCACGCAACTGAGCCGCGCTGAAATTCGCCCCCGCCAAATTCGAGCCTTCCAAATTAGCTCCCATTAGTTTAGCTTCGCTCACGTTGACGCCGCTCAAATCTACACCGCAGAGATTCACCCCTGTCAACTGCGCTCGCCGCAGACTGACTCCGGTTAATTGAGCTCCAAAAAGTTTTGCACTGTTGAGCCTTGCACCGTAAAGGTTGGCCCACTTAAAATTAGCTCCCGTCAAATTCGCGCCCAGCAAGTTAACTAATTGCAAGTCGGCGCTGCACAAATTGGCATTCCACAACACAGCAGCCCGGAGGTTTGCGCCAGTTAAAGTTGCGCCGCTTAACTTTGCTTTGGGCAACTTTGCTTTTACCAAAAAAGCTCCGCTGAGATTGGCTTTTGTCAAATCTGCACCTGAGAGTTGGGTTTCACCCATTTTGGCAAAACTTAAATTTGCTCTGTGCATCTGTGCATCTTTGAGTGTTGCTTTGGTGAGAAACGCCCTGCTGAGGTTCGCCCCGGAAAGATTAGCTCGCGAAAGGTTGACTCCGATTAAGATTGCTCCGCTGAGGTCTTTCCCGCTGAGGTCGGCTCCAGTAAAGTCTCTTTCTCCTTTTTCGTAATTGTTGAGCAGTTCACTAACTTCCATAGGGCATCATACCTTCTATGATTGGGGGGTTTCGATCCAGAAATCTTTACTGTTAAGGTTGTTTCAGAAAGGAAACTGTTTCAGAAAGGAAACTGTTTTAGCATTTGCCTCAAACGGTATAAATTTCATTAACATCACTTTCTGTTTAAAGGCAATCTCTTAATAAAGATTTTATATCTTCCTCGCGGTAGCGATCCCGGTTTCGGTATTTTTGAATTAAAAATTAATGTTTCTTGACATAGATAGTCATTCCTTAACGCTCAACCGTAATTCGCAACTTCAGGCGCAGCGTGCCCTTGAATCCTGCAGGAGGTTGCCAGGAACTCAAGGCCCTCTTGAGAGCCTCTACGGCGTCTGTTGCTTGCAGCGTCGAGGTTTGAGTGTCGTTAGCGAAGCCCGCCCCTACGGGGGCTACGCCAACGAAGAGGATCGCCAATCTGGCAACGCGGCCGTCTTGTACCGATAACTCCCACACCGTTTCACCGCTAACCCCCGCCGGGAGATTAACAGATTGCAAGTATTGAGTCAAAGCGACGATCGCCCCGGCATCCAACCCTTCGGCGCTAACTACTTGGAGGCGAGAAGCCTTTGGCTGCGATGGTTGCAACTCACCGTAACCTCGCGGCGGCGGCATAGCAGGAACTGGACTCACTGGTGCCGAGTTGCGATTCGAGGTAACGCTGCGAGTGCCGCCCCTAGTTGGCTCTACCCCTCCCGACTCAAAAATACCCTCATAGCTGACACCCTGCGGCAATTCTACAGGCACTTGCACTCGGCGACGAGATCCATCGGGTTCGACTCGCACTTCTTCGCTCACAGCCACAAAAGCCGTGTATTCCGACAGCAACCGATAAGTCAGAGCAGTATTAGTCACAGCTTCCACCAGAGATTTAGTCTCGCCACCAAACATTTGATTCATTAAATCTTTAATGCGCGATCGCCCCCAAAGTTGAGCTACCGCCGGATTGCCAAAATCCGTAGCGGTTGCGGAGACTGAAGTAGACTCCCGCTGCCGCCCGCCGGATTGAGCAAAATTAACAGGTAAAACTTGCTCGTAAGCTTTGCCACCTGCAAGAGTGCCGCGGATGCGAAGTTTGCCGTTAGTTCGATCGGTCTTTTTGCCAAACAAAACCAGTGGCCCACTCGCAAACAAGTCTGGGGGTGCGATCGGATAAATCTCCGGTTTTTCCCCCACTCCTTCCCAACTAATTTGAATATTAGTCAATACCGGACTATTAATTTCACGAAAAAACTTTTCTGCTGCTTCTGCTGACGGTTCATCTTGACGAATTACCTGAGACGTGCCTCTTCCCACTTCCGCCAAACGGTTGAGCAAAAAGCGATTCACCGAACCGCCGACACCAAAACTATAAAGTCGATTTCCTGGTTTCAGACTCTGCTGAACCAGAGCCAGCACTTCATTTTCATTACCAATGTAACCGTCCGTAATTAATACAATACTCCGCAACCTTCCCGTAGCCGCCGCCGGAAAATTCATCACTGCTTGAATGCCGTTAAGCAGTTCTGTACCACCGTTAGCCTGCAAATTCTCGATATAATTAATAGCACTTTGTCGATTTTCTGCTGTATTCGCTAAAGGATTTGTTGAAAGCGCTTGCGTAGTATGGGCAAAATCAATAATAGTAAAAGTATCGTTGGGATTCAGCCCTTGAATGAAGCGGCGCATCAACTCCTTAGATTTTGCCAGCGGTTCGCCCTGTTGAGAACCGGAAGTATCCATCAGAAACACGACATCTTTAGGTACAATTTCATTAGTTTTGTAGTTTAATGCCGGAATCAAATAAGTAGCAAAATGACCGCCCCGCTGGTCGGATTGAGTCAAGACAGTTGCGCGCGTATTTTCGCCCGCCACTCGATAGCGCAAAATTAAATCTTTATTGGGAATTGTGTCTGAATTGGCTAATTGAACTTGCACAATATTGCCGCTGCGATCTGTTGTAATTTGATGAGAAGTAGAGCGGACATCGCCGATCGCAACTCCGGCATCTATTTCTACCGAAACAGCAATATTGTGACCCGATCGCGTTCCCGGAGGCAAAACAGGCGGGTTAATGCGATCGGCACCAGAACTATAGCCCCCGCTTGCTAAGGAGGGGTTGGGGGGGGTCGAATTTCCCGAAATATAGCGCGGCCCTACCACCATTGGAAACACAAATTCGTAATCGCCGCCGGCAAACTTGAGACTTTCCGTGTAGCGAATCGTAACTTCAATTTTTTCTCCCGGTTTGATATTAGCCAGAGACTGAGTAAAAATATTGGATCGTTCTTGTTCCAACAAACCAGCAGTCCTGCCCTGCTTTCTGGCTTGTTCGTAAATTTCCAAAGCTTCCTCGCGGCGTTTGATATCAGCTTTAATAGTTCGTGAGCCTATTTTAATTTCCATATCATCCACCGCCGCTTCGTCGGGCAAAGGAAATATATAAACAGCTTCTATAGATTCGGGAAAAGGATTTTCAAACTTCTGAACAACTTCGACGCGGGAGATATTGCCAGCTATTTTGGCTTTAACTTCAGTCTGTTTCAGAGGAAAGACTTGTTCTGGCGTCGTGTTGGGAGTTTTGACGAACAAACCGCCGACTGGACAGCGAGTTTCGGGCGATCGTCCCCCATTGCAATTAACATCGTTACTAGCGAGGATTTTCGGCGACACAGACGAATAATTTTCCCCAGGCTCTTTTGCCCGCGCTGCATGGGGAGCAAGCCACGCGCCACACTCGTTAGCGAAGCCCTCGAAGAGGATCGCAGCGAGCAATGCCATACCAGTACAAAGCAACCGTTGAGGGGATAGAACGCAGACAAACTTCATAGCTGTTTTTTTTAGCAGACTTGAGGTGCTTTGTTTACCATGACTTTACGATTGCCGAAACGTTCCTGAGTTAGCTTTTTGGGAAAATGACTGAGCGCGTAGGGCTGATTTTAGATTTTGGATTTACCCCACAGATAAATCTGGGAGCTTGAACTAGGGTCTAAAATTTTTATCTTTCCACGACTCCTGTACGTGGCAGCGTATCCGTTTTTGGGCTGGGTCAATGCTTCAATTCTTTAATCTAAAATCTAAAATCTAAAATCTAAAATCGATTGACTCGCCTAGGGGCGGACTGGGTGCTGGAACTTTTGTCGAAGCCATGATTGCTCAGGGCGGCTGCTGTCGCCGGCTTGCATCTGTATTTGGGTGAGGTCGGTTGGGGCGATCGTCCGCGAACCCAACCTAGAAGATTGTATGATAGTTAAATAATTAAATAACTCTAACCTCAACCTCTCAATCTCTAATAAATTGAAAAAGCCATGAATTTTATTAACCCCAAAACCGACTTTGCATTTAAAAAAATCTTCGGCTCTGCTGACAGCAAAGACATTTTGATTAGCTTCTTAAATGCCATCCTCTACGAAGCGCAGCCAGTCATCGAAGATTTAGAAATTCTTGACCCTTATTTAGCTCCCAAAATCAAAGGAGTCAAAGATACTTACTTGGATGTCAAAGCTAAAATTAGTGGCAGCAAAACAGTGATAATTGAAATGCAGGTCTTGAATGTAGAATCCTTTGAGAAGCGGATTTTATACAATGCTACCAAAGCTTACTCAGTGCAATTGAAAAGCGGAGAAAACTACAACCTCTTAAATCCCGTGATTGCCTTGACGATTACAGATTTCCAAATGTTTGAGCATCTGGAAACAGTAATTTCGCGGTTTTGTATCAAAGAAAAAAACAATCGGGTCGAGTATTTGGCGGATGAATTAGAATTTGTATTTGTTGAGTTGCCCAAATTTGACAAGACTTTAGCAGAATTAGAGACTCTGACTGACAAGTGGATATATTTCATGAAAACCGCTCGCACGTTAAGGTCGGTGCCGGAAGAGTTGGGAAATGTACCGGAACTCCGCAAAGCTTTTACAATTGCCAATGAAGCAAATCTCGATCCTGATGAATTGGAGGATTTAGAAAGGCGAGAAATTTTTATTCAAGACCAGCGCGGTGCAATTACCAAAGCTACCAGAATCGGGAGAGAACAAGGCATCGAACAAGGCATCGAACAAGGCATCAAACAAGGAAAAGTGACATTAATTGTTCGTCAGTTGGAGCGAAGTGTCGGCGTGCTGTCGCCGGATCTCAAAACCAGCATCGCTCAGTTATCCGCTCAGCAATTAGAGAATCTAGGAGAGGCACTATTAGACTTTGCCAGTGTGTCAGATTTGACAACTTGGTTGCAAGCACATAACAATCGTCAATAATTTGGTCAAATGGGTGTAGGGGCAATCCCCCGTGGTTGCCCTTATGGATTACCTATGTCACATTTGAGTCTGACCTGACATTGAAGCATCTAAAGTCGAAAATCCTATGAGCAAATTTGTGTTTGTGACCGGCGGCGTGGTTTCCAGCATCGGCAAGGGAATTGTCGGTGCTTCCTTGGGCCGCCTATTGAAGTCGCGGGACTATTCAGTCTCGATTTTGAAGCTAGACCCCTATATTAACGTTGACCCCGGCACTCTGAGCCCGTTTCAGCACGGAGAAGTCTTTGTCACGCAAGATGGTGCGGAAACTGACTTGGATTTGGGGCACTACGAGCGTTTTACCGACACTTCCATGTCTCGCCTCAATAGCGTCACCACGGGTTCCATTTATCAAGCGGTGATTAACAAAGAACGCCGCGGTGAGTATCAGGGGAGCACGGTGCAGGTGATTCCGCACATCACTAACGAGATTAAAGATCGAATTCACCGGGTAGCAAAAAATACCAATCCCGATGTGGTGATTACGGAAATCGGCGGAACGGTGGGAGATATTGAATCTTTGCCGTTTTTGGAGGCAATTCGCCAGTTTCGCAAGGATGTGGGGCGGCAAAATGTTGTGTATATGCACGTGACGCTGATACCTTGGATTCCTTCGGCTGGAGAGATGAAAACTAAACCGACTCAGCATTCGGTGAAGGAATTGCGGTCGATCGGCATTCAACCAGATATTTTAGTCTGTCGGTGCGATCGCCCGCTGTCTTTGGGCATGAAACAGAAATTGTCGGAATTCTGCAACGTCCCCGAAGAATGTGTCATCACCGCTCAAGATGCTAAAAGTATCTACGAAGTGCCGCTGATGATGGAACAGGAAGGTTTGGCCCAACAAACCCTCAATTTGCTGCAACTCGAACATCGCCAGCCAGATTTGCATCAGTGGCAAACTTTAGTCAACAGGCTTTACAGTCCCAATCACAAAATTGATATTGCTTTAGTTGGCAAATACGTGCGGTTGAATGATGCTTATCTTTCGGTGGTCGAAGCTTTGCGGCACGCGGCAATTGCGATCGGCGGCGACCTGAATTTGCACTGGATTAACTCAGAAGATTTAGAATCGGGAAACCTCGATAATTATCTCAAAGGTATCAACGGCATTCTTGTACCGGGAGGTTTTGGGGTTCGGGGAGTTGACGGCAAAATAGCTGCGATCGAATATGCTAAACACCACAAAATTCCATTTTTGGGCTTGTGTTTGGGGATGCAGTGTGCTGTGATTGAATGGGCGCGCAACATCGCCCAACTAAAGGATGCCAACAGCGCTGAATTTAACCCAGATACAGCAAATCCGGTAATTAATTTATTGCCAGAACAGCAAGATGTAGTCGATTTGGGCGGTACAATGCGACTGGGTTTGTATCCGTGCCGTGTCAACCCAGACACGCTAGCTTTCAAACTTTATCAGAAAGAAGTGATTTACGAGCGACACCGCCATCGGTACGAATTTAACAACGCCTACCGCAATCTTTTCTTAGAATCAGGTTATGCAGTCTCCGGTACATCTCCAGACGGCCGATTGGTAGAAATGATCGAATTTCCCAACCATCCCTTTTTCATAGCCTGCCAATTTCACCCCGAATTCCAATCTCGACCTAGCGCCCCCCACCCATTGTTTCAAGGGTTTATCCAGGCCGCTAGCATCCAGGGAAAGCAGGAGGTTTTAGAAGATGAGGGTCGCGACTTGGTGGCTGGGAAAGTTGCAGCAAACTGATCTCATATCATGTGCGATCGATTAGTTCTGATATATTAGAGGTCTGTAGGGGCGGTTCCGAGTAGACAATATTCAAATCGCCCCGACAATGGACATTACAAAACCCACCCAACAGACCAATAGGATTTGATAGGGGTCGCACTTACCGGACTAGATATCGGGCAGCATTCTCAACGAGTGAAAAACCTCCCCCCCAACCCCTATGCTAGGGCTGGGGGGCTAGTACCACAAGGGAGAAGGCAGAAGGTAGAAGCCAGAAGGCAGAAGCCAGAAGGTAACAATGCTGATATTTTTACTTAACTTTTTACGGATTTCAAGGGTGATACCAGTTTCCCCAAAAAATGCAACTTTAGGCAACTTCCCAACCCAGATAGTCATCAGTCATGCCCAATCTAAAATCTACAATCTAAAATCTAAAATGGTAGCAGTTGTCAAACTATCCTAAAATACCAGGAAACACAGGTTTGAGGAGGCTTTGTGGCTTATTGGAGCAAAATTACTTATGAGAAAAGTACATACATAATTGACCTTGACACTATTAGTGCTTTTTCTAGCGAACTGGATAACAAGCGTCTCACCTTTTGGCTGCCTAATAGCAGTCAGCCGATTATCCTCAATCCCCAAGGCAATTCTGAGGCTTACAAGCAAGTTCTCGATTACCTCAAAAAAACCATCGATCGCAATTCGAGAGGTTCGTGGATTAAAATTCATTATGACCGCAAAGAATTTGCGATCGATATGAGTCGAATTAGCTCTTTTGCTTGCGAACAGAACGGTCGGCTAAGCTTTTGCCTGCCGGACAGCGCAACTAATATTATTATCCTGCGCCAAAACAACCCGGAAACTTATCAAGAAATTCAGGAATACATTAAAAATACGACTGGACAATCTCTGCCATGAAGCAGTCATTAGTTGTTAGTCATTAGTCATTAGTCATTAGTCATTAGTCATTAGTCGTTAGTTGTTAGTCATTAGTCATTAGTTGTTAGTCATTAGTCATTAGTTAGAAGTATGAACAATGAAGGAGGAAGGAAGACTATTTTTAGTAAATCCTAACATTTATTTTAATTTTTTTTGGGGTAAGGTGCTTAGGTTGCACCCTAAGTTTAGATATGAAAAAAGCGCAATAAACGGCGCTGCTTTTTTAAATTTTAACTATTGAACAAGCTGCCAAGCTAATTTGGCCGCGCCTACCATGCCTGCTTGATTGCCCAATTCAGCAACCAATAACTGTAAATCTTCGCGAGAAGTTGGCAACACCCGCCGCTCAATTTCTTCTCTCACCTTCGGCAAGAAAAATTCTGCACCTGCACTAATTCCACCGCCGATAATAATAACTTCCGGCGTCAAAATATAAATGAGACTTGCCAAACCGATACCCAGATAGCGCCCGTAATTTTGCCAAAATTCTAAAGCTTTGGCATCTCCCGACTTAGCTAGATTTGCTAATTCTAGCGGTTCCAAACCCGTTTCGCGGCGAATTGCTTGCACCGAAACGTACTGTTCTAAAGAACCGCGATTGCCGCTGTTGCACTCCGGGCCGTCGGGATTTATAGTAATCAATCCTAGTTCTCCGGCCGCGCCTTGATGACCTACAAATAGTTTGCCGTCTAGGATAACTGCACCGCCGACTCCTGTACCTAAAGTTATTAAAATTAGGTTTTTAAAGTTCCTTCCTGCGCCCAGCCAAGCTTCTCCCAATCCGGCACAGTTGGCATCATTTGCTAATATTGTCGGCAGTCCGGTTTTAGCTTCCAACCAGTCAGCGAGGGGGACGTTATGCCAGTTTTTGAGGTTAATTGCAACTCTCGCTATGCGGCCGGAGGCGTCTGCGGGGCCTGGAGTGCCGATGCCGATCGCACTTACAGCATTTTCGACCGGATTCAGTTGTAAAATAGCATCAGTCATCGCGGCTAAAACGGCTTCTGGCGTTGCGGGTTGAGGGGTGGGGACAGTTAAGGATTGATGACAAATGCCGTCTTCGCTAAATCTGCCGAGTTTAATGGCGGTTCCGCCTAAGTCAATGCCGATTACTTGTGTCATTCGATTTGGGTTTTGGATGCAAGGATTTGGGATTAATCCTCATAGGATAAACATATTTTATGGTGCGGATTGTGCACCTTACCAATTAAGTTGGTAGTGAGGATTTAAATCCTCCAACTTCTATTTTAGTCTATAATAATTAGCGACAAAAAATGGGTTAATTCTTAATACTATCATACCGATCGCAATACCTAGCAAAAATTAGGGAGACAAGCGAGTTCGCCTATTTAATGTCGCCTAACTTACGTTGCGCTACCTCTCGGTTGTGCAAAGCATCGTGATAGTCTGGTTGGAGAGCAATTGCCTGGGTATAAGATGCGATCGCCTCTTCAAAGTTTCCTAAATTATACTGCTCATTCCCTCTCTCGCACCAGGCTTTCGCCTCTACATTAACTTCCGATTCAGCCTCCCCAGCCTCAGCGCCTCTGCGGTTTCCTTCCCCAGAAAAACCCAAACCATCCCCAACAAACACCGCCTCAATCACCCTCCCCTTTGTATCCTCCTCCTCAACCTCCGGCAGCGGAAACCGTGTCAATATCTCCCGCCCCATTTGCCTCGCAACCTCTGACAATTCTCCGCTGCCAATTCTACCTAACAAAACCAGCCGCTGCGCCAATTCCTGAAACGATGCCACCGCATCCGTAGGGGCGGTGCCCCCGTGCCCGCCCTGCAGGTTTTCCCCCTCTAACAATCTTTGCCCAAACCGTCGCAGCCAAGCCGCCAATTCACCATCTTTAAGGCGTTTTGCGATTAAGAATCCCGCTACATCCCCTCGACTCCAGCCGGCATTCACCCCTTCCAGGATTTCCATGAATTTCGACTCGTATTCCGCGTCAGTTAAGGTTGGGCGGATGGCGGTATTTTCCGGCGGTGGGGAGGGTTTGGTTGGGGTTCCGAACAGCCGCTGAATTAGTCGTTTGAAGAATTGCAGAATTTTGTTGAGCATTTGTGAGGTTGGGAGGGTGGGGTATTTTCTATTTTATAGCAATTATCAAAAATAGATTATATATTGATTGCCGACGATATCTGTAGGGACACGGCAGTGCCGTGTCCGGGATGGCGACGCACAGCAAACAATCACATAAAGTAGAATTAATCTACTTTAAAAGCGGATAATACAGTTCTCCTGTTGAGTTGATATAACCGGCCCGATCGCCCGCTAAATCCCCCGTTCCCATAAATACGTCAACTCTCCCCGCGCCTTTGATTGCACCCCCAGTATCCTGATCCAAAACGTACCGATTCACGGCATTTTGTTCGAGTTGTCCCGCCCCATTCGGATAAGGGAGTTTTGTACTAATTAATGCTAGTGCACCGGGTGGCATTAAGGCTTTGTCGGTGGCGATCGACCTTTCGGCAGTTACTGGCACTCCAATGCTTCCTGTGGCTGGAACTCCATTAGTATCCCGGAAGAATACAAAGCTTTCATTTTTCGGCAAATATTTGTTCATATCTGCGGGAAAGTTGGTGAAATATTCCCTGAGTTTCGGCAAATTTAACTCTTCTAAAGTAAACTTTCCGTCTTTAACTAATTCTCGTCCAACTCCTGTATAACTATGACTGGTTTTGCCTGCAAAACCGACGGTCATTACGCTACCATCTGTTAGTTGCAATCTCGCAGAACCTTGGACGTGCACGAGAAATGCTTGGAATCGATCGCGCAACCAAACTAATTCTAATCCTCGCAGCAATCCTTTACTTGCCTGCAAAGCATCTGCGCCTTCTAATTGCAATCTTGTCGGGTGAGGTTTCGGCCAAGATGCCATGTTTGGCGGCATCCGGTACAGGGGATAACGGTATTCGGCATTAGGCGTGCGAGATGCTGCGTAAGTCGGCTCGAAATAACCTGTAAATGCGACTGTTCCTTTGCCATCTTTGCCCGTGGATTTGTAAAATACAAATTCGCGCTTGACAGATTCCTGAAGTTGTGCTGGGGTTGTGGAACTGACAACTAATTGGCGGAATCGATCGAGGGAACGGCGGACTCGATCGCGCGTAACTCCTGCTACTGGATAGCGGCTGTAAGCAGTGGCGGCGGCTGATGTATTGAGATAGCGCAGGCTGTGGTCGATCGACCTTAACAGCAATTCTTTATCGCCCGGTTTGCCATTTTCGCCCCAGATTTGAGCGTCAAAGGCGATCGACTCCAACTCACTCGCTTGTAACTGATTTACACTAATTGGTTGCAGCGATGGAACTGCAACGGCGGGCACCGAAAAAGCGATCGCCAAAACGCAACAGGCGATGGCTAATAGCTGATAGCGAAAAATCTTGATCAATTTCCAATCTTCCCTACTGAATTGATTATTTTCCTTATTCATCGTATCGTTCGACGCTAGAAGTAAATATCGGTTCTACGCGAATTGCGAGAACACTGGTAGGCCGAACTACCATGTATTCGCCTTGAATATTTTTAATCGGGACGTTAAGAAATTCTCTTGAATCTTGTTTCGGCACCAGCGTACTGCTGTACCACTTTTGAAAATCTTGCAGGGTTGCGAAACGCACTTCTTCGCGGTGGCCGCCATCAAGCAGCAGGTGTACGGAATATTCGCTTGGTGTTCTAGGCATAGGAGATGGGGAGAGTTGTTGGAGGACAATCAAAAATCAAAAATCAAAAATCAAAAATTGATGTGGTTGCCTTCAAGCAGCAGGTGCAAGGAATATTCGCACTTGAGTTGTAGGCATATCTGTATTTTAGTTTTTTGATTTTAAGCTTTTGGAACGATTCCATATTTTACCTCTTCCTCGGCGCATTCCCTCATCTAGTGGGTTGGATTGAGGGAGAGGGGGGGAGGGGGAGAGGGAGAGGGGGAGAGGGGGAGAGTGGGAGAGTGGGAGAAGGGGAGGGTGGGAGAGACCAGAGAGTTGTTGCAGGAAAATCTCAATCTTAAATCTTAAATCTAAAATCGATTGAGTTGCAGGAGGAAAACCCCAATCTAAAATCTAAAATCTAAAATCTAAAATCGATTGACGGCGGCCCCCATCTGCGGCTACGCTGTGAAAATAAGGCTGCTTTCCTCAAGGAGGAAGCAGCCCGCGTCGCTCAAAAATCTAGTTGCACTGCCCATTGCTGCGCCAACAGCAATAGACAGCTAACCGCCAAACTGAGCTAACCAGTCTGGAGGCTAATGGAGAATTCTAACACTCTCTGTAGCCGCCCTGCTCTGTGTTACCGTGCGGGGCGGCTGGGTTTTTGGGTTTTCCTAGAAAACCAAAAACCAGGAGATCATATTATGTCACAGGAATTCGTGCCTGACGATAACTTGTCCGCGCGTCCAAATGACGCCTCAGCAGTATCCGAACAGGAAGTCGTGCGGATAACGGTTGTCGGTTCCCGCGCAGCCGTGTTAGAAACCATTCACACCTTGTACCGACTGGGATTTGCCCAAGTCGGCGATTGGAGTCCGCCGCAGCGAGGTGCAAAGCCGGGACAAGTTATAAGCGTACTCATTCGCCGATCGCGCAAAGCCTAAAAATAGGCTGAAATACGCTAGGGACACGACACCGTGCCTTTCGTCGTGTCCACAAACACGTTAAACCCGCAGTCCGACAGGGGTTGAAACCCCTGCCTCAAAACTCAACTCCTCGCGATGAGGACTCAGAAGAAGACTTTTAAACTCATTAGTCCTCTTGAGAGGACTTTAGCTATTAGACAGGGAATTCATTCCCTGGCGGACTGACGGGCGGGTGGGAGGGCTGGCGGACGATGGGCTTAAGTTGACACGCTTTGGACAAGGTATTGCCGTGTCCTCCATCGCCGCGGCTACATGGCTATATCTACGATTGTCACATCCTCCGAGGGCGATGGCGTCGGGCCCTCGCCCGTGCTACGGGAAATTTCATCATCCAACCCCGTTAATTTTATCCGTTCCCCACAGTCAGGACACGCCTTGACGGAAGTCCCTACAATGATTAATCCGGCGGAATACAGGGATTGTGTATTTTAGAACACGATTTGACCGCAACACTTAAAATAGTCTTGATTTACCGATCGACTGCACCCTTTTCTCATCAATATTTCTGGTTAGCTGGGGGTGTCTGTGGGCCGGAGTTGCTAGGTTCTGCTTCCAAAAGGCTGAGAATGGTGCACAATTTCAAATTAACAACAAAACTTGCACTTTTTTGAGTAAGCTTTTGGGGGAACAGCTTAGAAAGCCTGTTTCTAAGACTGATGCAAAATATCAAATTAATCCTCAACCTTGTCCAATTACTAATTACGAACCTATGCCCCGTCGTCAAGACTTAAAAAAGATTCTTCTCATTGGTTCCGGCCCAATTGTTATCGGTCAAGCGTGCGAATTTGACTATTCAGGGACACAAGCTTGCAAAGCTTTGCGAGAAGAAGGTTTTGAAGTAGTGTTGGTGAATTCCAACCCGGCAACGATTATGACCGATCCCGAAACTGCCGATCGCATTTACATCGAACCTCTAACGCCGGCCATCCTCGAACAAATCATCGCTAAAGAAAGACCTCAAGCAGTTTTACCGACTATGGGCGGTCAAACGGCGCTAAATTTAGCAGTTGCCGTCGCTAAAAATGGCGTTTTAGAAAAGTACAACGTCGAGTTGATTGGTGCTAAGTTGCCAGCAATTGAAATGGCCGAAGATCGGCTATTATTTAAGGAAGCGATGGCGCGAATCGGGGTTGCAGTTTGCCCTTCGGGAATCGCCAACACTCTCGACGAAGCCAAAGCCATTGGTCACCAAATCGGCAGTTATCCGTTAATTATTCGTCCTGCTTTTACAATGGGAGGCACGGGAGGCGGCATTTCTTACAATCAAGAAGAGTTTGAAGAAATGGCACAAGGCGGGATTGATGCCAGTCCAGTATCGCAAATTTTAATCGAACAATCTTTGATTGGTTGGAAAGAGTACGAACTCGAAGTAATGCGAGATTTGGCAGATAATGTAGTGATTATTTGTTCGATCGAGAATCTCGACCCGATGGGCGTCCACACCGGCGATTCTATCACCGTCGCCCCGGCGCAAACTCTCACAGACAAAGAATATCAGCGCCTGCGAGATGCTTCGGTGAAAATTATTCGCGAAATCGGAGTTGAAACCGGCGGTTCCAATATTCAATTTGCCGTCAATCCTGTCAACGGAGATTTCATCGTTATTGAAATGAACCCTAGGGTTTCCCGTTCCTCCGCCTTGGCCTCGAAAGCAACTGGTTTCCCTATTGCCAAAATGGCGGCAAAATTAGCGGTAGGTTACAGCCTAGACGAAATTTCCAACGATATCACCAAGAAAACTCCGGCGTCTTTTGAGCCGACAATTGACTACGTGGTGACGAAGATTCCCCGATTTGCCTTTGAAAAGTTCCCCGGTTCCGAACCGACTCTGACAACGCAAATGAAGTCAGTTGGGGAGGTAATGGCGATCGGGCGCAGCTTCAACGAATCTTTCCAAAAAGCCCTGCGGGGATTGGAAACAGGCCGCGCAGGTTTCGGGTGCGACAAACCGGAAAAGTTGCCGAGTTTGGAACAAATTCGCGCCGGATTGCGGACACCAAATCCCGATCGCATTTTTACAGTTCGCCACGCGATGATGATGGGAATGTCGGTGGAAGATATCTTCGAGTTTACAGGAATCGATCCTTGGTTTTTGGATAAAATGCAGGAATTGCTGGAAACTGAGAAGTTCTTGAAACGAACGCGGTTGGAACAGTTGACAAAAGAGACAATGTTTGAAGTAAAGCAGTTGGGTTTTAGCGATCGCCAAATTGCTTACGCCACCAAAACATCGGAAGATCAAGTCCGCGCTTACCGCAAACAGTTAGGCGTAATTCCGATTTACAAAACAGTCGATACCTGTGCCGCTGAATTTGAAGCGTTTACACCGTATTATTATTCCACCTACGAAGCGGGAGCGGCAATTTGGGAATTGGGCGATGAAGAAAAGAAAGTTTCGCCTGTAGGCCACAGTCTGGCGCCGGAGTCGGAAGTTTTGCCTTCTACCAAACGAAAAGTGATGATTTTAGGTGGCGGGCCGAACCGGATCGGACAGGGAATTGAGTTTGATTACTGCTGCTGTCACGCTTCCTATTCCCTAGGAGAAGATGGCTTTGAGACAATTATGGTCAACTCGAACCCGGAGACGGTTTCGACGGATTATGATACGAGCGATCGCCTGTATTTTGAACCGCTAACAAAAGAAGATGTTCTCAACATCATCGAAGCCGAAAATCCCGAAGGAATAATTATTCAGTTTGGTGGACAAACGCCACTGAAATTGGCGCTGCCTTTACAAAAAGCCCTCGAAAATCACCCCGATGTACAAACAAAAATTTGGGGTACTTCGCCGGATTCCATTGATACTGCTGAAGACAGGGAGCGATTTGAAAAGATTCTGCGCGAGTTGGATATTCAGCAAGCTGCTAACGGTTTAGCCCGTAGTTTTGAGGACGCTTTAATCGTAGCTCAACGGATCGGTTATCCGGTAGTGGTGCGACCGAGTTACGTATTAGGCGGGCGAGCAATGGAAATTGTTTATTCCGATACGGAATTGGAACGTTACATGACCTATGCCGTGCTAGTAGAACCCGATCATCCGATTTTAATTGATAAGTTTTTGGAGAATGCGATCGAGGTTGATGTCGATGCGATCGCCGATGTTACTGGCAATGTGACGATCGGCGGTATTATGGAGCACATCGAGGAAGCGGGAATCCACTCCGGCGACTCTGCTTGTTCTATCCCTTACCAAACACTTTCTGATGCAGCTTTGGTAACAATCCGCCGCTGGACTGTAGAATTAGCAAAATCCCTGAAAGTCATCGGGTTGATGAATATTCAATTTGCTGTTCAAGGGGAAGAAGTTTTCATTTTGGAAGCTAACCCGCGCGCTTCTCGAACAGTGCCTTTTGTCTCCAAGGCGATCGGAGTTCCCTTAGCAAAAATGGCCTCGCGAGTCATGTCTGGCAAAACTCTAGAAGCTTTGGGTTTTACTGAAGAGATTATACCCACTCATGTTTCGGTAAAAGAAGCTGTATTGCCCTTTGCTAAGTTTCCGGGAACTGATACCTTGTTAGGGCCAGAAATGCGATCGACCGGCGAAGTCATGGGAATTGACACCGATTTTGGCAAAGCCTTTGCCAAAGCTCAATTAGGTGCTGGACAAATGATGCCGCTGTTGGGAACCGTGCTGGTTTCGATGCGCGATCGGGACAAACTAGCAGTTGTACCCGTTGTCAAGGAATTCTTAGAATTGGGTTTCCGAGTAGTCGCAACTCACGGGACACGCAAAGTTTTGCGAGAGCAAGGTTTAGAGGTAGATTTGGAATTGAAACTGCACGAAGGGCGGCCGAATTTGTTGGATTCGATCAAAAATGAGAAAATTCAACTAATTATCACCACGCCTTCCGGCGAAGAATCCCGCGCCGACGGCATCTTTATCCGGCGCACAGCTTTGACTTACAAAATCCCGATTATTACCACAATAGCCGGTGCCAAAGCGACAGCAGCGGGAATTCGATCGCTCAAATCTCACCCGATGGAAGTAAAAGCAATTCAAGACTATTACCCGCAAGCCTAGAGGGCGAAACACCCTATGTTTAGGATGTGCAGCGCGCACTATTAGTGTCAACTGAAGCTTTTAGTCCGCCATTCCTCCGGCTGACCCCAGAACTGTTTCATTCTCAGAAAAAGCAGGGTTTTGTAGGGGCGGTGCGACCCCTACTCCCCGTGCCCGCCCAGCCCATAGACGAGCGGGTCGGGGTTTCAGACATCGGGGCAACCACGGGGGGATTGCCCCTACAAGAGAATGAAACAGTCCTCGCGTTCACCCGGCACTCCGCCAGGGAATGAATTCCCTGTCTGATAGCGAAAGTCCTCTCAAAGAGGACTGAAGAACTCATTAGTCCTCATAGCGAGGACTTTCGCTTTGAGGCTGTTGTTTCAAACCCTGCCGGACTGAGGGTTTAACGTTAAGTTGACACCAATGAGCGCGCACCTTACCCTAAACATAAGGTGCGCGCCACCAAAACCTAATCTGCATCGGAATCCAAAACTCCGCTAGACAGCATCAACCTCGGCCAAACTAACAAGAAAAAACCCATCCATGCTAATAAAGGAATCGCGACTAAAACCGTTATCCAAATAGTTTTTAATAAAAACCAACTACCGCTAATCAGGCTAGTACCAGTTAAAAGAATCGACCAAGGTTGGCACCACCAAGGTTTGTAACTCCAAGGACTAATAGCTTTTTGATTAGAAAGTTTTTTATCAGAAATAGATTTCATATTTTTAGTGATTGTTTATGGAGAATAGTCTGGCTAGCTGGATTAACCGAAGTTAAACATTCATCACCTCTTCTGCTGTCAGCGTTAATTCGGGAAAAGTCCGCGATACAATTCTTTCGCTGCCTTTAAACGCGCTTCTTTGATAGTTGCCATCTGCATCCAAAAAGTGGACAAATACAGTTGGAACTTTGGGATTTCCCAGAAATTCCCTGCTGCCAATTGCTAAATAATCGACAATCCAATACTCAGGAATTCCGAGGCGCCGATATTCGTCCAATTTGTCTATATAATCGTCCTCCCAATTTGTTGATGTTACTTCCACTGCCAGTTGAATTGGTTCTTGTAAGGCAGAATAAGCAGAACGGTTTGACCGCCACAAATCGCGATCGATTACACTGACATCCGGTCTCCGCCCTTGTTCGATGCCGGCTTTACTTACAGTTCTGATAACGGCGGTATTGTTGACTACATAATTTAAACTTAGCCGTTTAATTTGATCTTTAAATGAGTCAGACGTAAAATCAGCAACATCATCATGATTTCTTGTCGCATTCATCTCTACAATTTCTCCATTTACCAGTTCATAGCGTCCATCTTCTGGACATTCTACAAGGAATTGGTCAAAGGTTAATTTTTGCGTGACTGTTGCAATCATAAGATTCTTCCTTATTTTGCACTAATACTATTAGTCTATATTACCACAGGCAGGAATGAATTTGTTTTTTTGACCCCAGACATCCAATTATAAAATCTCAAATCTACAATTAAAAATCTCAAATCGATTCAGGTAAATGGTAAAATACGATCGCCAGCGGGCAGATTGAGCTAAATATGTCACCTACTTGCTAGGGTAGAAAGTAACAAACCTAGAAATCGAGCCACTCCCAGGTCAACCCCGAACCATGAGACTAGACGAAGCCGTAGAATTTGCCGAAAACCCAGAGCCGCGCTGTCCCTGCGTCCTCCTGCTGGACACCTCCGGCTCCATGCAAGGCGCACCCATAGATGCCTTGAATGAGGGGCTGGAAATTTTTAGGAATGACCTAATTAAAGACGAACTAGCTAAAAAGCGAGTCGAAGTCGCGATTATTTCATTTGACAATCATATCAAAGTCGTACAAGACTTCGTTACCGCCGACCAGTTCGAGACGCCACTGCTGACAGCTCAAGGACAAACCCACATGGGCGCCGGGATTCAGCTAGCATTAGATACCATTGCGGCCCGCAAATCCGAATACCGCAACAACGGCATTACCTACTACCGCCCGTGGGTATTTATGATTACCGACGGCGAACCTCAAGGTGAATCCGACGATGTTGTGGAAATAGCAGCACAGCGGATTAAAGAGGAAGAAACTAACAAGCGCGTGGCATTTTTTGCAGTCGGAGTGGAAGGTGCTAATATTCCCCGTCTCGCGCAAATTGTCGATCGCACGCCTGTAAAATTGAAAGGATTAGACTTTAGAGAGATGTTCATCTGGCTGTCGGCTAGTATGCAGAGAGTTTCTCACTCAAAAATTGATGAACAAGTAGCACTGCCGCCACCTGGATGGGGAACTGTTTAGTCATTAGTTGGAAGTCATTGGTCATTGGTCATTAGTCATTAGTCATTAGTCATTGGTCATTAGTCATTAGTCATTAGTCATTAGTCATTAGTCATTAGTCATTAGTCATTAGTCATTGGTCATTGGTCATTAGTCATTGGTCATTAGTAAGAGTGCCGTGTCCCTACGGCACTGCCGTGTCCCTACAAGGGCTAGTACCTGCGAACCCAGAAAAGTGCTGTAATTAGGGATAAATAAACCCGTCCAGACTTTGCAGAGTTGTGAATTTACGAAGTTTTGAGTTAAAGAGTTATTAATGCAGAATTCATCCTTTAATTGGCAAGTTGTAGCGGCATCGGTGATAGGTACGAGCCACGAAAAAAGATCGCAGCCTTGTCAAGATGCCCACTGCTGGCGTCTCTTGCCAAACGGTGTTTTAGCGGCAGCGGTTGCCGATGGCGCGGGATCGGCAGCACTCGCAGAAGTTGGGGCAAAAATTGCTGTGGAAGCGGTTGTCGAAACGATTTGCCAGCAACAGGAAAGGCTGCCTCAAAATGACGATGAATGGCAGGTATTCTTGACAGCATCACTGCAAGTTGCGCGGGCGCAGGTGGAAGCAGAAGCGGCTGTGCGGGAAGTGGCTGCGAGAGATTTAGCCTGCACTTTAATTGCGGTTGTTGCTACGCCGGAATTAATCGCAGTTGCTCAAATCGGCGACGGTGCGGCGGTAGCAGGTGATAGTGCAGGAAATGCGATCGCCCTGACTGTACCTCCCTGCGGCGAATACATCAACGAAACTATCTTTTTGATTTCGCCGAATGCGATAGAAACAGCGCAATTTCAGGTACTCCGGGAAAAACTGCGGCACTTGGCGGTGTTTTCCGACGGCTTGCAAATGCTAGCTCTCAAAATCCCAGAAGGCACGCCACATGGGCCGTTTTTTGCGCCTTTGTTTCGGTTTTCTGGCGAGTGGAAAGAAGAAGAAGATGCCAAACAGCAGTTAGAGTCATTTTTGCGATCGCCCCGCGTTTCCGAACGCACCGATGATGACTTAACATTATTGTTAGCAACTTTTTCGAGCAATGTCTAGTCTGTTCAACTTGAGATATTGCACCATTCTCAAGAACAGGCTTTCCGGCCTGTTCCACAAAAGATAAATTTTCTTGTGGAACAGGCCGGAAAGCCTGTTCAGAAAAGGCTGATTGAGAATGGTGCAAGATGTGATCTCAACTCCACTTACAAAAAGGGGATAAAAAATTATGACAAGTTCACGAATTAGTGCCACAAACTTGTTGCGAGAAACATTTGCTACTACGGGGCCTATATACGCTCCCCTGTTGACAATCAATTTTCCCAATTTGATATTGTCCGCGATCAATAGTTTAGACAATCTCGGTTCAGTCGGTGTTGCTTTCAATATTATCTACTGGTTCGTGGCAATTCCTTTATTGTCGGGAGCCATGATTTTCTACACTTACCGAAGTTTGACTCGAAATCAAGTAACTGTGGGTCAGGCTTTCAATCAAGCAAACAGAAGATTGCTGCCCCTTATTTGGGTTTATATTATGTCTTCGGGGCTGGCGTTGGCCGGCTTCATTGCACTAATAATTCCCGGTCTTTATGTATCATATCGCTTAATATTTTCCTTGTACGCTACCGTCATTGATAACTCTTCGGCGCTGGACAGTCTTAGCAGCAGTTGGGAATTAACTAAAGGGCGCTGGTGGTTGGTATTCCGAGCGAGTTTTCTGATCATTTTTGTGGTTTCCGTGCCAATAGTGTTGATGATCCTATTAATCAGTTCGACGGCAAATTTGCTAGCATCTAAACTTGCAGGTAATCTACTCGGATTTTTAGCCGGGCCGTTGATGAATGTTTATTTGGTTTTATTGTACCAGCGCCTGCGGGAATCGGCTGCAACTATTAAATAGACATCTCCTAAAAATCAAGTCAAGGGCTGTCAGGATACCTGCCCCATAACAATTGTTGGAAATGTCTAATGAGCGGTGAAAATTTGGCGCGGTTCTATAATAAAATCGAGGTGTCAACAATTCTGCTTTAGTTTGTACAGTAGGTCGTCATTTGCAAGCACAAGAGATTAAGGATAAGCTCAACTCCCTAATTAGCGACGCAGATCTAATAGATCCGAGTTTGGCGAGAAGATTGGATGAAATCAATCGCTGGGTGAAAGATATTAAACCCGGTTCGCTAACTGCTAAGAAATTTGTGATGGCTTTTTTGCTGCAGCTTATCCGAGATTCTCAGGTTTGGCTGGCAGTTCAATCTCTACCTTCGGAAAGAGAACAGCAAGCCGCTTTTGAGTTAATGACTCCGGGAGAAAGGTATTGGTACAGCTATCTATTTCCTAAATGGCTGAGCGAAAACGATCGCAAATTTTACATCTGGAAACAAAAACTCAAGGCCGGCCAATTCGATCCGGGAGATGATATCGTGATTCGTGCGATCGCAGCCCGAATTGTCGATCGCCAAGGCACTGTTTTGTATCGATATGTTGCAGATCTTTCTATGGCAACCGATTCCATCGTTAGCAACCGCCAACAGCAGCCCCTCTGCATTCAAGTCACTACTCTTTCGGATGAGTTTTCGGAACTCAAATATCAAAATTGGCAACAAACTCTTCAAGATTGGGGGATTGACAGAGGATTATTTTTAAGTTATGATAAAAACGATGCAAATTTCCTGAACCAGTTAGTTAACATTGCATTATATAATAGTGATAATTTGCCCGCAGGTCGTTACCTCAAGTTCCCGTAAATCAAGCAGATATGCTGCTGAGAATAGTTCGACTGCTCCCAACTCTGTGAAAAAGAAATTTTGACTAACTCACATATTTCACAATTCTCGACAATGGCAAAAGCCTAGTCCCCAGACAGCTTCCCGCAAAAGAAAAGGCGGAGCAAGATTCTTCCTCCCCTTTTCTGTTTCGGGGAGGCGTCTGCCAGACGGTGGCAACAGGTGCTTGATACGAAGGCTAAGCAATGGGAACATTTACCGCAGCAATCAATCGTGTGAAATAACTAGCAACTCGCTCTAAATTGAAGTGAGATGTGATTTAATTGCGGTGAAAGTGTTGGAAATAAAATCTAATTAAATCAAAATCAAATACTATGACAGTACAAGGTACACACACCGTTGAAAATAACTTGCAAAAAGTCTGGGAAGAACTGGAAGCAGCCAGAAAAATGCAGGATGAATGGATGAATTACGGGGTAGATTTTGTAGATTTGTATGTGGAAGATGCGGGCGGTGATTGGTTGGAAAAGTGGGGAAAATGTGAAGAAGAATTAGAGCGAATTAAACATAATGTAGATATTGAAGCAGTCAAAGCAGCGATCGACCTTTCCAGCTTTCAGCAGACAAAATTGCTGGAAATCGCCTTGAATTGCCGTTACTCTACCAGCTATTACTCCGATCGCCCGGAGGAGTCTCCCGCTTGGCAAGAGGTTAAGTACAAACGGCTGTCACTCTTAGGGGGAGCGATTTTCGGTGCGGTTGTTACCGATTACCTCTACCGCGAATATCCAGAACTCGATCCAGAGGCGATCTCAACCTTAAAAGATCGTTTAGCAGATCCGAAAAAACTTGCGGATTTTGCACAAAATCTGAAATTCAACGAACTCAGTTGGCGCGTCTGGAATGGAAAAGAAACAGAAGAAAGCGAGCACAATAGAAGATTTTTAGAGACTTTTGAAGCTTTGTTTGGCGCGATTTACTTGGAGTTGAAGCGCGATTTTTTCCGTGGGGGAAACTGGCTGATTCAGCACTGGATTGAACCAAACGTTAGCCAGCATGAGGATCTAAGTCAGCGGCGAGAAATTGCGCTAGAAAACGAGGTGAAACGGCGGGAAATCCTCGGTGCGGCTATTCTAGATGCGATCGCGATCGACTATTTGTACAACCGCTTTCCCGAACGCAACGCCAGCCAGCTAACTCGCTGGAAAAATATGTTAGTGGCCAAAGAGATTTTCCCCAAAGACTTTAAGGCAAAATTAGGCAGTCATTACCTGGAATTGGAGAGCAATTTCTCACGTACCCGCGACTGGTTGGTGGATAACTTTATCAAAGGCGCAGTTGACGAACTGCTAGAGGAAACAGGCGATCGACTAAAATAAAATCAACTTGTCAAAAAAATTGGGGAAACAGCAATGGTTACACAACTGCAATCTCCCGAAAAATCAAATATCATCTACCCCGACGATAACGGCGAACCGATTTCAAACAATACGGATCAGTTTCGATTAATTGTTTGGATTAAAGAAAACTTAGAATTGCTGTTTGCCGATGATCCAAATGTTTTTGTAGCAGGTGACTTGCTTTGGTATCCGGTGGAAGGCAATAACAAACTGTCTCAAGCACCAGATGTAATGGCAGTTTTTGGCATCCCCAAAGGATATCGAGGTTCCTATCAACAGTGGTATGAAAATGATATTGCGCCACAAGTCGCATTTGAAATTTGGTCGCGGGGAAATCGTCTGACTCCGATGATGCAAAAATTTCAATTTTACGAACGCTATGGTGTGGAAGAATACTATTTGTACGATCCAGAAAAATTGGAACTGATAGGATGGTTGCGGGCTGAGGGAAAATTAGAACAGATCGAACAAATGGACGGTTGGGTAAGTCCGAGATTGGGAGTGCGGTTTCAATTATCAGAAACAGGACTCGAAATGTTCGGGCCCTCTGGAGAACCGTTTATGAGTTTTGTGGAACTCGATCGACTGCGACAGCAAGCCGAGGCGCGGGCAGAACAGGCAGAAATGCTGCTGGAACAAGAACGATCGCGATCGCAAGCTTTGGAAGCAAGACTCCGAGAAATGGGCATCGATCCCAATCAATTGTAAGCACAACTGCAAAATTGAACTATTGTGGAACAGGCCCTCGTAGCCTGTTGCTGAATTTTCCAGGGCGGGCTCTCCTGCCCAATCCCTACTCCCCACAATAAAATTGAACTATTGTGGAACAGGCCCTCGTAGCCTGTTGCTGAGTTTTCCAGGGCGGGCTCTCCTGCCCAACCCACAATAAAATAGAATTATCGTGGAACAGTCCCTCGTACCCTGTTGCTGAATTTTCCAGGGCGGGCTCTCCTGCCCAACCCCTACTCCCCACAATAAAATAGAATTACGGATTTATCAGTGGGGTAGCTTTCTTTAATCTAAAATCCAAAATCTAAAATCTAAAATCGATTGATGCCCCCATACCCTAAGCGAATTCTATGCAGTTGCAGCGCCAATTTAGCGGACAACTGATTGCGATCGACACCAAAACCGCGATCGCCAGTGGGGGTGAAGGTCGCATCTACCCGATCGCCCAAGACTCGTCCCTTGTAGCAAAAATCTACCACAAACCGACAGACGAAGACGGCGACAAACTCACAGTCATGTTCAGTATGCCGCCGGATGCGCCGATCGCGGAACCGGGGCACGCTTCGATTGCTTGGCCGATCGATTTGCTGCATACTGTCGGCGGGCGAGAAAAAATCGTCGGTTTTGTGATGCCGCGCGTCAAAAAAGTGATGCCGGTACACACTTTCTACACTCCCAAAACCAGGCGCGAACAAAAACCGCTATTTAGCTATCTTTACCTCCACCGTACCGCCAGAAATCTCGCCTCGGCTGTAAACGCCCTCCACGTCAGGGGTTACGTCATCGGTGACGTAAACGAGTCGAACATTCTCGTGACGGATACGGCGTTGGTAACGCTGGTAGACACGGATTCGTTTCAAGTGCGCGATCCTTATACAGGTTACGTTTATCGGTGTCCCGTGGGGAAACCGGAGTTTACGCCGCCGGAGTTGCAGGGCCAGACTTTCCGCGATATCGATCGATCTCCAGAGCACGATTTGTTCGGTTTAGCGGTATTAATTTTTCAATTGCTGATGGAAGGTACGCATCCGTTTTCGGGAGTTTATCTCGGTAGCGATGAACCACCGTCTTTGGAAGCGAGAATTCGATCGGGCCATGTCCCCGGATGCAGTAGGGGCGGTGCCCCCGTGCCCGCCCGCTACCGCCCGATGCCCGCTGCGCCTCCTTTTGAGATGCTGCATCCGCGGCTGCGGCAGATGTTTATCCGCTGTTTTGAGGAAGGGCACGGCAATCCTTCGGCGCGCCCGGATGCGAAAACTTGGGTGAATGCGATTCGGGAAGCGGAAGATGCTTTGGTAACTTGCAGCAAAAATAGTCAGCATAAATACGGAAATCATCTCAGTCGGTGCCCTTGGTGCGATCGGGCAAAACTCCTCAAAGGCCGCGATCCGTTTCCTTCGCGGCAAGCAGTCAGCCACGGATTGCACTTGCAGCCCGCGAAAATCAAGCGTAAAAAGCCCCAACCACCGCCTGTCGTGAACCCACCCGCAGTGCGCCGGCAACAGCCCGCCACGGGCCTGCCACGCCCCCTCGGTCAGTACGCAGTGCCGTTGCTACCGATGCCGATGTCTTCTCGGAGTCGGACTCCTGCGCCTCAGCTTCCGGTGGGCAAGTTTGAGCGCATTTTTCAGGATGCTGCTTGGGGAGGTGTTTGGGGTAGTTTGTGTTTGGCGGCGATCGGGGGGATTTATTCGGCAATAGCTGAGGGCGGCGGTGCTATTTTGGGGGCGATTTTTGTTGGTTCGATTTGGGGCTGTTTTTTTGGGGTGATGTGGGGGGTTTTTACTTTGCCGCCGAATCAGATTTGGCGGAAGTGGGGCGGAGTTTTGGTGGGGGCGGCTTGGGGGGCTTTTTTGTTGGCGGCGATCGGCGGTGCGGTGTTTGGCGCAATTAATAGCACTCCGGGGATCGGGGAGAGGATTTTGGCTGGGGCGGGGGCTGGTGCAGTCTGGGGCTGTGTTTGGGCGAGTTTTCGGCCTCCTCTGGCGCTGCCGGTGGGGAGGGTGTGGGGCCGGCGGGGAGGGTATTTGGGGGCTGTCTGGGGCTCGTTTGTGGGGACTCTGGCTGGTGTTTTTTTGGGGGCTGGGCTGGTGGTTTGGCAGCAATACGGTGTCCAGATGCGGCCGATGGATGAGTTTGCGCGTTTGCTGCTGGGTGTGGCGATCGTGGCTGCTGGTGTGGGTTCTGTTGGAGGTGTGGTTTCTGGGGGTTTGTTGGGCTTTTGCGGGTTTGCGCCGAAGTTGCCGATTTCGTTTCAGCCTTCGGGTGTCAATGGTGGGAGTTTGGGGGCGATTTGGGGAAGTTTTTTGGGGACTTTTGCGGGTGCTGTGTTGGGGGCGGGGGTGTCTGCGATGTTTCCGGCTGTTAGCGCTGGGGTGCCGATGGAGTTGGGGCCTGTGGCGGGGGCGATCGTGGGGGCTGGTTTGGGGGCGATTTGGGGGGTGGTTTCGGGTACTGTTTGGGGGGCGTTGGGTAAGTGGTGATCGGTTGATGTCTGTTTTTGGGTGGAAAATCCGTGAATGGGTAGGTGTTGTGCGATTCGTTGAAACGTGAATCACGGTAATCAGTCCGTACATAACGTTTCCAGCCACAAGGCTGAACTCTCGGTCGGATGCGGGTGAAAGTCTCGCCTACCAGACTCAGGTATGACTCCCTATCTGCCCACGCCGACTAGACTCGATTTCTAGAGAGCGAAGCTGGGAACAGGGCGCAATCAGACATCCGTTGTGGGGTGACACTGGCGCTAATGGGGGGTTTCTACGGTGAAACAGAGCCTAGAAAAGTAACTTAACCCAGAGCGGGACACAGACAAAACTCCCGACTCCACTGGAGCTTATTCCCGCCGAATATATACACCAATATCGGCAAGAGTCCAGGGAAACCAGTAGTTAAATTGGCTCCACCTAAAGGAACAATCAATCTAACCGAGGGAACGAAGAAAAACGAGCTAAGGGTCAAGGGGAAGTCGAACTCCAAGTAGGCTAGACGAGAAGCGGAACTCCCTCAATTCGGGTAGGACAGACCGTAATTGGTCTGAGGTGTTCAGAACACACAAACTGGAGCAGAGCATGATTAGTCACAACAGAAATGTTAGTGAATCTTGGAAGACGTTACCGTGGAAGAAATTCCGCCGTAATTTATTCCGCCTACAAAAGCGCCTGTATAAAGCGATTCAGGTTGGAGACAAGCGGAAAGCGAAGTCCCTTCAAAAGCTAATTCTGAAATCTTGGGCTGCAAGAATGTTGGCGATACGTCAAGTAACTCAACTAAATGCTGGCAAAAAGACTGCGGGAATCGATGGAAGAGCCTCACTCACATTTGAGGAAAGGTTTGCCCTGAGTGAAGAACTCAGAGCCAAAAGTAACAACTGGAAACATCAGAAGTTACGTTCAATACCAATCCCTAAAAAGGATGGGAGTACCCGCCTCCTTAAGATACCAACTATCGCCGATAGAGCGTGGCAATGCCTCGCAAAATACGCGCTAGAGCCAGCGCACGAAGCTACTTTCCACGCTAGGAGCTATGGATTTAGAACAGGAAGGTCGGCGCAGGACGCGCAGAAATTTCTTTTCCTAAATCTAAACTCAAAAGCCCACGGAATATCCAAGCGAGTCATAGAACTCGATATCGAAAAATGCTTCGACAGGATAAGCCACACCAGCATAATGGAACGACTCCTCGCCCCAAGGGGCATCAAGACCGGAATATTCCGCTGTCTAAAATCAGGAGTTAATCCAGAATTTCCCGAACAAGGAACCCCACAAGGGGGTGTGGTTAGTCCATTACTAGCCAATATTGCGCTCAATGGAATTGAGGAAATACACCAATCAGTCCGTTACGCGGACGACATGGTAAGCGCGACACGATGTCGCATGTTGTGAGTGAGGAGGTGACTTCTCTAGGTTAGTGTCCAAACCTATCC